>NZ_CABTZZ010000008.1 GCF_902489465.1 uncultured Varibaculum sp.
AATATCTTTTATCCGTGTGGGTGCGATGGGCAAAAGAATTCGGAAAATTTCCCTTCGTTTTCCGAATTCTTGGGCGGGAGGAAAAAGTTATTCCCCGCGCCCTGAACGGAGTGTTCTCATTGCCCCGCGATCGCTATCTGCAGTCGCCAAACTAGGCAGGGGAAACCGCTAACAGGCGAAAACCTTTTTTCGAGGCGAGGCGGCGGGTGGGGAACCCCTGCGCGCACAGCCACTTTTGCATCGAATCTGCGCCCAGATTCTTCCCCATCACTAAAATGGCTTCTCCGCCCGGTTTTAATAATGGCAACCAGGTCAGCAGTAAGTCTTGGAGGGGTTTCTTTCCGATCCGCACCGGGGGATTAGACCAGATCAGATCGAGTCCTCCGGCCGATTCCGCGGCTGCAAGAATCTCCTTGGGAGAGCCTACTTGCAGGCAAACTCCTGCCCGCTGGGCGTTGGTGCGGGTGAGATCCCGGGCGCGTTCACTAACGTCAACCGCTAGAACTTTTGCCTTAGGCCTGAAGATTCCCAAGCTGATTGCCAGCGGTCCCCAGCCACAACCTAGATCCAAGAAAGTACCGGATTCAGGCGGGGGAGGTGCTTCAGCTAATAGCACCGCGGTGGCTTTATCTAGGTGACGGGCAGAAAACACTCCCTGCGCGCCCTCTAAGTTAAGTTTTTTGCCAGCTAAAGTCACCTCGATAGGGGTGCGTTCCGCGGCAAGTGCCGCGGGTTGATCCGTGAAATACTGTTCCATCACTTCTAGAGTATTATTTTTAGTTTCCTCGTGGGTGTAAGCCGTAATATAGGGCTGAACCGATAGCCTAGCGATCTAGCCGGGACTACCGGGGGCGAACACTAAACGAAGAGAATATAGGAGGTGCGATTGACTAACCAGGTTAAGCAAATCGACAGCGTACTTGATCAATACGTCACCGCCTATGCTCGGATCGACCCGTTCAAAGCATCCGAATGGGGAATCTCCGGATGTGACGCTTTCTTGCCGGATTATTCGCCTCCGGGGATTTCTGAACGTTACAATCTGCGAAAAGATACTTTAGAGAGGGTGGCAAAGACCCCTAAGGGATCAGCTCGCGAGATCCGAGAAGCCAAGGGATTCACTCTTTGGGCAGGCGCGGAACAAGAGAAGTTTGAATCTGGGTTTTTGACTTCCGAGATTAGCGGAACCAACTCACCGATCCAGGTGTTTGCGGAAACACTCAAACTTATGGATGTAAGTAATGAGGCAGCGGTGGGTAATCTTACCCGCAGATTCTTGGCTCTTGACCAAGCATTTACGGGACTAATAACCACGATGAAGGAATCTCGAGATCGCGGTTGGGTGTTCCCCCAGGAAGTCATGGAAATGGTTTTGGAACAGGCAACCGTCCTAGCGAATCCGGATCATGACATTTATGAAGATAAACGCGCGGAGATGAACGATACCCGCCTGTCGCAAATGAGTCAGCGGGCATTTGAGCGGGGAGTCGTTACCGCTCAGGGTGTCTTTTCAGAAATGGCAGACTACTTGCGGCAAGAAATTCTGCCGGCATGCTCCCCAATAGGCCCGATTGATCCCCACTCTTATTTCATTTCCTTATCGGGCATAGGAGTCACTGACCCAAATCCGGGTGAGCTTTTTGAAACGGCTAGTCAAGATTTAGTACGCTTGCGTGCTTCGTGTGACCAGTTGCGTAGCGAGTTGGGGGATGAACCAGCCTATCGGCTCTCTGATTTAGAAGTTGCAGATGGCTTTAACGTATTAACTTGGGCAATGGAAGATGCTTGGGAAGGTTTCCACTCCCGAGTGGATCCGGAACTAGCCGGGCTGGTAAATCCCGAAACCTCTCCCTTGAAATGGGAAAATGATCCCCACGGTTGCCTTGTACATCCCTACTATTCCGCAGGTATTCGCCTGACAAAGAACAATCGGGTTTTACCGCGTAAGTGCGCTGCCAGTAGGGCTCCCTACTCCTATAGAGGCACCGAGAACCCTACGGTTACTAGTGGGGAAGCCTTCGACTCTTTCCTAGAGATTGATAACCGCTACTTTGCGGTAGCTTCTCTGGAAAAGGGCATCCCCGGCTCTCATCTCTACTCGCGAGCGCGTGAAGCTTTCGGCGCTAATCTTTTTACCCGGATAGCTGCGCGTTTGCCGATCTCCAATTTAGGTTGGGATCTGTTCGCCCTGGAAATGGCACCGCAACTTTGGGATATTCCTAGGGAGGTCAATTTGCAAATCCAAGAGCGACTTATGCACTATACGGCGCTGGCTCTTGCGGATCTGCAGTTATACGGAGCGCAAGGGAAAGGTAAAACTTGGGGCTTGCCGGAGGCCGTCGAATACCTCAGCGATACCGTATCGCTCCCCGGGAACCGGATGCTGTTGCAGCAACGATACCTAGGGGTTCCCGCATTGAGTGTGGCACCTTGGTACGGATGGCGGCGTTGGAAAGCGATTTATCAGCAATTCCTGGCCTCTGGAGGCACCGGTTTTGCGGATTTTGTGCGGAAAGTAGCCCCGGCCGGAGCAGTTCATTTTGAGGTGCTCGCGGATGCCGCTTCCGATCAGAATAACTAGTTACTGCCGCAGTCACCTCGACCCTGTCGGGGAAAGCGATTACGCGTCCGGAAAACCTTATGTTCGAGCTGTTTATGTTGCTCTCAGCGAAAAATAAGGATTATTTCTATTAATTTTGGAAAATCAAAAGCAATCTGCCCAAAATATCAATTAACAGTAATAAATCAGTATTATGAAAGCTAATCATTCCGGTTTTTAGAAAGGCTAAGACTATGCGCAGTCGTTGGCTCCCCCTAGCAGTCCTAGCAGCGGCCATCCTAGCTACTGGAGGTCTGACCGCTTGTAGTAACAACTCCCCAGCAGATTCGGTTGATCGGATACTAATTAATGGGGAAGAGCCGGCTCGCGGACTAATCCCGGCCGCTGCCGATGACGAAGCCGGAATTAAGATTATAGATTTACTTTTTGCCGGTTTAGTCACCTATGACAAACAGGGGCAAGTAGTAAACGATGTGGCTCGAGAAATCACAGATTCTTCCGATCATAGAACTTGGACCATTCAACTGAATACTGATCGTAAATTCTCTGACGGTACCCCGGTGCTGGCGAAGAATTTTGTGCGCGCTTGGAAGGCCTCAGCTGCACAAAAACTGGGGGCGACCACTGCATATGAAGCAATCGAGGGCGCTGAAGAAGATGGAACCGGTAACCTCGGCGGGGTTATGGCTAACGGTGACGACAAAATAACTATTAAGCTGAAACGTCCGGTGGCTGACTTTTCCAATCGCCTGGGAATCAATGGTTTTTATCCACTCCCGGATAGCGCTTTTGATAAACAAGGGAAAATTAAAAAAGAGTTTGGGCAAAAACCGGTGGGCAACGGTCCCTACACGCTTACTACCTGGCAGCCTTCCAGCCAGATACTACTTGATAAATCCACTACCTATCGCGGGCCACGCGAGGCAGAAAACGCGGGACTGGAAGTTAAAATCTATGCTGATCTATCGGCTGCCTACCAGGATCTTTTAGCCGGGAATTTGGATGTGCTTGACCAAATCCCGGATGGTGAACTGCCTAATTCTAAAAAGGATTTGGGGAACAGACGGATCAGCGCGGTGCAAGCCGGGATGCAGACGTTAGATATTGACTACCAGACGAAACACTTCTCAGGTGAAGAAGGAAGGCTACGGCGCCAGGCGATATCACAAGCTATTAATCGGGAAGAAATAATAAAAACTATTTTCTACGGCACCCGCAAGGCAGCCACTGATTTCATACCCCCGCAAGTCTTGGGGCATATCGAGCGGGGCGCCGAAAGCAACAAGGTGTTGGATTTTGATGCCGCAGCTGCCAAACAAGCCTGGGAAACTGCCGATAAGATCCATCCCTGGCAGGGAGAACTAAAAATCACCTATAACTCCAACGAGTCTAATCAACCGTGGGTAGATGCAGTTTGTAACCAGTTGTCGAATGCTCTGGGGATTAAAGCAGTCGGTGATCCCAAACCGGATTTCAAGACCCTATTAGAAATGATGGATCAGCATTCCTTTACCGGGCCTTTCCGGATGGGATGGTCAATGGGGTATCCCTCCCCAAATAACCTGCTCGCCGGACGCTACGTAAAAGGCGGTAATGGTAACAAAATGGGATATGACAATCCCGAGTATGCCGAGCTTTTGTCGAGGGCGCAGGCGGCAGATACAGCTAAAGAGGCTGGAAAACTCTATCAACAGGCACAAACTCTGCTGTTAGCCGATCTACCTTCGATACCGCTATGGTCTCCCAGCTCAAACATTGGATTTAGTCAACATGTGGGCAAGGTGACTACAGATTGGAAAGGTGAGGTAGCTTTTCATAAAGTTACTAGAAAATAACCATCTCGGAGGATGCCGTGGTCAATAGCGAAATTTCTGATAGTAATCTCGAGTCATCCCAGGCAGACAATGCCCAGTTGCATCGCAAATTAAAGGCACGGCATCTGAATATGATCGCTATCGGGGGAGCGATTGGTACGGGACTGTTTGTGGCCTCTGGCGGTACTATCACTGGTGCCGGCCCTGGCGGTGCCCTAGTTGCCTATGGGGCGATTGGTGTCATGGTGTTTTTCCTAATGCAATCGCTGGGAGAGATGGCCACTTATTGTCCTACCTCGGGCGCTTTTGAAGTTTTCGCTACCCGCTATGTGTCTAAATCATTTGGTTTCGCGCAAGGGTGGAACTACTGGTACAACTGGGCAATCACCGTAGCGGCGGAGCTAGTTGCCGCCACCATTGTTATGCAATACTGGTTCCCAGAATCTATGGTTCCCGCCTGGGTATGGTCACTGCTATTCCTGGCAATCCTGTTTGTCCTCAATGCATTTACAGTCCGTGGGTTCGGCGAATCCGAGTTTTGGTTTGCCTCTATAAAAGTCGTAACTGTAATCGTCTTCCTGGTGCTGGGGATTTTAATGGTACTGGGGATTATGGGGGGAGAATCTCCCGGATTCACCAATTTTACTCGGGGAGACGCTCCTTTCGTTAATGGTTTTTGGGGCATTATGGGAGTCTTTATGATCGCCGGATTCTCCTTCCAAGGTACCGAGATGATCGGGATTGCGGCCGGAGAAACCCAAGATCCGGAAACTAATGTTCCCCGCGCTACTCGGGCGGTCTTCGTGCGGATTCTTCTGTTCTATATCGGAGCGATCGCGGTGATTGCCTTTTTGATTCCCTATTCGGACCCCGCCCTCTTGCAGGGGGCAAGCGCCGATTCCGATACTGCCCAAGGCTTTACCCAGGCCGTTACCAAGTCTCCCTTTACTCTGCTTTTTGAACGAGCCGGAGTAGCGATAGCCGCGGGCGTTATGAACGCGGTTATCTTAACTTCGATCCTGTCTGCCGGTAACTCCGGAATGTATGTGGCTACCCGGATGCTCTATTCCCTGGCCAAAGAAAAGAAAGCACCGGCGTTTTTCGCTCGGCTGACTGGTCACGGCGTGCCTTTAATGGCACTAGTGGCTACTAGTTTGGTAGGTGCACTTTGCTTCGCCACCTCGCGCGTAGGTACCGGTCAGGTCTATATATGGTTGGTGAATGCTTCCGGGCTTGCGGGCTTTATTACCTGGATGGGAATCGCCTGGTCTCATTACTGTTTCCGGCGCGCATATAAAGCCCAAGGCAAATCGGTAAGCGACCTGCCCTACAAGGCTAGTTTCTATCCGGCGGGACCGATTATTGCGCTCATAATGTGCGCGGTGGTGATAGTTGGTCAGTCCTTGGATGTGATAAGTGGGGAAGCCTCGGTTATGGACTTCCTGGCAGTCTATATTGGGTTACTGTTCTTCTTGGCGCTCTGGGGCGTACATAAGTTAGTTACCCGCGTCCCGGCAGTAAAACCGGAAGAAGCAGACCTATCCCGTCATATCTAGAACGATATAATAACGCTCCACAGCCGGGCGAAATAGGCTTCATCGGCGTTGTAAGTGGGCTGAAGATTCCCCAAGGCTCCCTGCTAGTTTCCTGAGTAGTCGGTATCCTACCAGTTATCGGTTCCTCAAAGCCAAGTCGAGAAAATCTTGGGATTTTGTAAAAAATATAACTAGGAATGCTATATTGGCTGTGATCGTGTCAACAATTTTGCTGATACATCAGCTTTAATAATGTAAGCAACAAGCTTGGAGGCAATAGTGAAACGACGGGGCGCATTGGCCCTTGCATCTGCACTTGCTCTTTCCCTCGGGCTCGCCGGCTGTTCAAATGGGGCTGGCGACTCTTCCTCGGCGAAGGCAGATGACAAAGGGATTATTACTGTAAACACCGTAGAACCTCAGAATCCCCTGATTCCGACTTCTACCAATGAAACCGGTGGTGGACGTGTTCTAGACGCGCTTTTCTCTGGCCTGGTCTATTACGAGCCTAAGACGGGAGAGGCCAAGAACGAACTGGCCGAGTCGATTGAGTCTAAAGATCAAGTAGTTTGGACGATTAAACTCAAGAAAGACGCCAAGTTCTCCGATGGTTCATCCATTAAGGCCGATAACTACATCAAGGCCTGGAACTACGGGGCAAACCCAAAGAACGCGCAAATGTCTTCCTCTTTCTTCGAGGTTATTAAGGGCTTTACCCCCGGTCCCGAAGAAGAAGGAGCCGAGGCACCCGATGTTCCGGAATTGGCCGGTCTGAAGAAGATTGACGATTACACTTTTGAAGTAACTTTGAACCAGCCGACTTCTGACTTCGCGCTGCGTTTGGGCTACTCTGCCTATGTGCCGCTGCCGGATGTGGCTTTCAAGGATATGAAAGCCTACGGCCAGAATCCTACGGTTACCTCCGGGCCTTATATGCTGAAGGACAAGGGATGGCACCACAATGAATCTATTGAACTGGTAAAGAACGACAAGTACGCCGGTCCGCGCGAAGCTAAGAACGGTGGAGTCACTTTTAAGATTTATACCAAGTCTGATGCGGCCTATGCCGATGTGCAGTCTGGTCAGCTGGATGTACTCGATGATGTCCCCGCTGCCGCTATGAATACCTTCCAGTCTGATTTCCCGGATTCTAACGCCAATATGCCGGTAGCAGTTTTCCAGTCCTTCACGATTCCGGATCGCTTAAAGCACTTCGGGATGGATGAGGAAGGCCGCCTGCGCCGGCAAGCGATTTCTTACGCCCTTGACCGGGCAAGCATTTGTGAGAAGATCTTCCAGAAGACCCGCGTACCGGCGAAAGACTTCACTTCTCCGGCCATGCCTAACTACGACAAAGTTATGAAACAGGTTAAAGGCGCGGAAGTATTGAAGTTCGATAAAGCTAAGGCTAAGGAACTGTGGGCGAAAGCTGATGCGATTTCCAAGTTCGAGGGCAAGTTCACCATCGGTTACAACTCTGATTCTTCCCATAAAGACTGGGTAGATGCTGTCGCAAACCAGCTCAAGACCAACTTGGGTATTGAGGCAGTCGGCGATCCCTACCCGGACTTCAAAGGCTTGCGCGATGCTATTACCCAGGAAACCATCAAAGGTGCTTTCCGCTCTGGGTGGCAAGCTGATTACCCGGGTATGAGTAACTTCTTGGAGCCCCTATACTCTAAGAACGGTAACTCCAACGACGGTAAGTACAACAACGAAGAGTTCAACAAACTGATGGTAGAGATCTCCAAGCTGCCGGTTGGTGACGAGCAGGATGCGAAGTTTGCGGAAGCGCAATCGATTCTGTTCACCGATCTACCCGCCATCCCGCTGTGGTACCAAAATGTTCTGGGTGTCTGGAATAAAGACAACGTTTCGAACGTGGCCTTTAACTGGAAGAGTGAACCGGTTTACTACGAGATCACTAAGAACGCTTAAAGACAGCGAAAATAACAGATAATCCTGCTGTAAATGCAGGTGCGGAGGCGGGTCTCAAGGTAGAAAATGCCTTTTGACCCGCCTCCGGTTTTTTGCTGGGCGCTGTAACGCGATAAGGTTTAACACAGCTTATAGTCAAGGAGAGACCAATGCTCAGATACATAGGGCATCGTCTACTGCAGATGATCCCGGTATTCTTTGGGGCAACGTTCCTGATTTTCGCCATGGTGTATGCCATGCCGGGTGACCCGGTGCAGGCACTAGGCGGAGATAAGGGACTACCCCCCTCGGTAGCCGCGCAAATTCGGGCGGAATACAACCTGGATAAACCGCTGTGGATGCAGTATTTGCTGTATCTAAAGGGAATCGTCACCCTAGATTTCGGGAAAACCTTCTCGGGTAGGGAAGTTACCGAAGTGATGGCTACTGCCTTCCCGGTAACGATAAAACTGGCTTTTATGGCGATTATCTTCGAGGCCGTCATCGGAATATTCTTCGGATTTTTCGCCGGACTCAAAAAAGGCAAAATTTTTGATTCCACCGTGCTAGTGATTTCCCTAGTAGTAATCGCAGTGCCGACTTTCGTTATCGGCTTCTTACTGCAGTTCCTATTCGGGGTAAAACTGGGATGGCTCCCTACGACTGTAGGGGCAAATGTCAATTTCCAGTCCTTACTGATGCCGGCGATAGTGCTAGGGGCAGTTTCCTGTGCCTATGTCATTAGGCTTACTCGCCAAGAGGTTTCCGAGAATCTGACCGCTGACTTCGTGCGCACTGCCCGGGCGAAAGGGATTCCCGAAACTCGGGTAATGACCCACCACGTCTTGCGGAACTCGCTAATCCCGGTGGCGACTTTCCTAGGCGGCGACCTAGGAGCCTTGATGACCGGCGCGATTGTGACCGAGGGTATTTTTGCGATCAACGGTGTGGGGGGCACCCTTTACCAGGCTATTTTACGTGGTGAAGCCGCCACGGTAGTTTCTGTTACCACCGTCCTGGTACTGGTCTATATTGTCGCTAATCTGCTAGTAGACCTGTTATACGCTGTACTAGACCCGAGGATTCGCTATGAGTAATCATCTTCTGCTCGGACAAGATCATTTCGTAAACAAAGTCGATGAAACCGGCCTGGGCGCTGTGGATGCCGTAGCCGACGAATCGGCACCCTCCTCGGTGTGGGGAGAAGCTTGGAAACAGTTGCGGCGCCGTCCGCTCTTTTGGGTAGCATTGGTAATCATCGTGGTGTCAGTACTGATGGCCGTAGTGCCACAGCTGTTTACTTCTCAAGATCCCACCTATTGCACCCTGGAAAACTCCCTCCAAGGCCCCACTAAGGGGCATGTTTTCGGCTTCGATAAACAGGGATGTGACCTCTATTCTCGGATCATCTATGGTGCTCGCGCCTCAATCGCGGTCGGGATTTTCTCGACCCTAACCGCCACGATTATCGGCGTTATTTTCGGGGCTTTGGCCGGCTACTTTGGGGGCGTTCTAGACGCGATCCTTTCCCGGATTGTGGATATTTTCTTCGCCATCCCGATGGTGCTGGCTGCCATTGTGATTATGCAAATGTTCAAAGAACACCGTTCCATCTGGATGGTGGTAATCGTGCTGGGGGTCTTTGGCTGGACACAAATTGCTCGTATTACTCGCGGCGCGGTGCTTTCTATCAAGAACGAGGAGTACGTAACCGCAGCTCGTACCCTGGGCGTATCTAATATTCGGATTTTGCTGCGCCATATTCTGCCGAATGCGGCGGCTCCGGTGATTGTTTATGCGACTGTGGCGCTGGGAACCTTTATCGTGGCGGAAGCCACCCTATCCTTCATGGGGATTGGCTTGCCGTCCTCTATCGTTTCTTGGGGTGGAGACATCTCTACTGCCCAGCAACAGCTGCGCACCGCTCCGATGGTGTTGTTCTTGCCTTCGATCGCTTTGGCGCTTACGGTATTGAGCTTCATCATGATGGGGGATGTAATCCGTGACGCGCTCGACCCGAACCAGAGGAAACATTAATCGTGAATCAAAATAACCAAAAGGATCAGATTATGGCTGCTGACTCGGATCAAAACGCTGACTTCACTAAGGCTGCGGCAACCAGTGATAATGGTTTGCCCGAACCCTTACTGGAAGTAAAAGACTTAGAAGTTACTTTCCAGTCCACCACCGGGGTGGTTCCAGCGGTCCGTAAAGCTAATCTCACCCTCTACCGCGGACAGACCGTGGCGATTGTAGGGGAGTCCGGTTCCGGTAAATCCACCCTGGCAATGTCGATAATTGGCCTGTTGCCAGGGACTGGGAAAGTTGCCGGCGGCTCCATTAAATTTGCGGGACGAGAACTAACTACTCTTTCTGAGAAAGAGATGCAACAGGTGCGCGGAGCCCAGATCGGAATGGTTCCGCAAGACCCAATGTCAAACCTAAACCCAGTTTGGAAAATTGGATCCCAGGTAGCTGAAGCGCTGAAATATAACGAGGCTACTAAAGGCGGAAGTATCCATGATCAGGCCATGAAGGCCTTATCGGATGCCGGTCTGCCCGATGCTGAGGCGCGTTCTAAACAGTATCCGCACGAGTTTTCCGGGGGCATGCGTCAGCGCGCGCTGATTGCGATCGGTTTAGCGGCCGGACCGCAGCTGCTAATCGCTGATGAGCCCACTAGCGCTCTGGATGTCACCGTGCAGCGGCGGATTCTCGATCACTTGGAAAAAGAAACCCAAGAGCTGGGTACCTCCACTCTGTTTATCACCCACGACTTAGGTCTGGCGGCCGAACGTGCCTCCCATTTGGTGGTTATGCACCGCGGGCGGGTAGTAGAGTCCGGTCCTGCCCGGGAAATCCTGAATGACCCCCGCCATCCTTATACTCAGCGCTTGGTTAATGCGGCGCCTTCGCTGGCGTCTCGGCGGATCGAAATCAATTATTCTCCTTCCGAGGACGAGGCGACCAGCGGCACTATTGACTCGCGAACCTCGGCTGATGTGAATCTGGCAGTGGCGGCGGCCAAGGGCTCTGGGCAGAAAGTTATGGGCACCAATGTTTTGGGAGAGCCTTTAGAAAAACATCTCGGTGAAGAGGTTATCCGCGTAGAGCACTTGGTTAAAGAGTTTGAAATCCGCGGACAAAAGGGTAAGAAGAAGGCTTTCCGGGCGGTTGACGACGTTTCCTTCCAAGTGCGGCGCGGTTCCACTTTGGCTTTAGTGGGAGAATCGGGTTCCGGAAAATCCACAGTCGCTAATATGATCCTTAATCTGCTCGATCCGACCTCGGGCAAGGTCTATTACGAGGGTATTGACCTGTCTACTTTGCAGCGCAAGCAATTATTTGCACTTTGCCGCAAAATGCAGGTGGTTTTCCAGAACCCCTACGGATCTTTGGATCCTATGTTCTCGGTATATCGCTGTATTGAAGAACCGCTGCGCACTCATAATATTGGTGACCGGGCTAAGCGAGAAAAGCGGGTCGCAGATTTGTTGGATATGGTGGCGCTGCCACGTAGCGCTATGCGGCGTTTCCCGAACGAGTTATCGGGAGGACAGCGGCAAAGGGTAGCGATTGCGCGCGCCTTGGCGCTACGCCCTGAACTGGTAGTGCTAGACGAAGCAGTATCGGCGTTGGATGTGCTGGTGCAAGATCAGATCCTGCATCTGCTCAACGAGCTGCAAGGCCGGCTGGGCTTAACCTATCTGTTCATTACGCATGACTTGGCGGTGGTGCGTGAAAACGCTGACGATATCGCGGTGATGGAACAGGGCAAACTGGTCGAGTACGGCAAGGCTGACGATATTTTCGCCAATCCGCAAACGGAATACACCCGCGAACTGATCGATGCGGTTCCCGGTGGGGACTTGCTGAAAGCGCGTACCGGTTACCAGGCTGGATAATCCGCAGTTTTCTCCCCGTTAGGGCGCGGTAACCAGGAATGGGGAAGACCGCCGGGAGTTTTATACCCAAAAGCTAGGAATTCCAAAATGTTTTGCACTCTGAGATGAGAATAAGCGTTTCCCAGGATCGGCTAGGTGCTCTGTTAAACTCTAGATGTCTTGCAGGTGGGTAGGGAGAAAGATTCCAAATGAAGTTGAAGAAAACACTGCTAATGCTAACCAGCCTGATGCTGGCACTATCGCTTTCCGGATGTGCAGGTGGCTCAGGTTCGGCGAATGCGGATAAAGCTAAGGGTGACGACTTCACAGTGGGTTTTGACGCCAACTTCCCTCCTTACGGATATAAGGATAAAAGCGGAGAGTATGTCGGTTTCGACTTGGATCTTGCTGCTGAGGTAGCCAAACGTAACGGTTGGAAGCTACAAAAGCGGGCTATTGATTGGGACTCCAAAGATATGGAGCTCAAGTCAGGTACTATCGACTGTATCTGGAATGGCTTCACCATGAACGGGCGGGAAAAGCAATACACTTTCTCTAAGCCCTACGTAGACAACTCGATTGTGTTCGTTACCAAAGCCGGATCGGGGATTAAGACCCCGGCGGATTTGAAAGACAAGACCGTGTTAGTGCAGGTAGATTCATCCGGTCTGGCTGCGCTACAAGATAAGAAAAACGCAGATTTGGTAGCCAGCTTCAAGGAAATGACCCAGGTACCGGACTACAATAACGCGTTTATGACCCTGCAGGCCGGAGCGGCAGATGCGGTTGCGGTCGATATCGGGGTAGCTGACTATCAGCTGGCTCAGCGCGGCAAAGACAAGTTCGAAATTATGGATCCACCTTTCCACACCGAGCAGTACGGTATCGGCTTTAAGAAGGGTAACCAAGCTTTGCGTGACCAGGTACAAAAGACTCTGGATGAGATGAAGAAAGACGGTACTTTCCTGAAAATCGCGAAGAAGTACCAGCTAGAGAAATCAATTGTTACTGATTAGTTCACTGCGCGGAATGTTTGCCACTAACGCAGGGAGCTATGGGTAATGGATTTATCGTTTTTGCCGGAACTAGCCGGCGGCATGCTGCAGACCTTCATCATCTTCGCCCTCACCTTGGTACTATCACTGCCTCTAGGGTTGGTGGTCTATGGCGGGCGGGTTAGCCGCTTTAAACCCTTAGCCTGGCTTATCCAGTTTTATATCTCGGTGATGCGAGGTACCCCCTTAATGCTGCAACTATTGGTGGTGTATTTCGGGCCCTTCTTCCTTTTTGGAATGCAGATCGGAGCTGCCTACCGTTTCAGCGCCGTGATTATTGCTTTCGCAATTAAC
Organism: uncultured Varibaculum sp.; assembly: GCF_902489465.1. Lineage (GTDB taxonomy): Bacteria > Actinomycetota > Actinomycetes > Actinomycetales > Actinomycetaceae > Varibaculum. The sequence continues at coordinate 13,060 of NZ_CABTZZ010000008.1, forward strand.
TATGCTGCCTATTTTGCGGAAATCTACCGCGGCGGTTTCCAGGCAATTCCGGTGGGGCAGTCGGAGGCTGCGTTTGTACTGGGGTATTCTCCGGCGCGCACTTTCTTGACCATCAAGTTGCCGCAAATGTTCCGTACGGTCTTACCTTCGATTACTAACGAGGTAATCACCCTGGTAAAAGATACTTCTCTGGCTTTTGCGATTGCCTATGCGGAAATGTTCACGATCGCCAAGCAGCAGGCAGCTGCTAGTGCTTCTATGCTTCCCTTTGTGGCAGCGGGGATCTTCTATTGGGTGTTCAACCTGGTGGTAGCGGTAGTGATGGAACGGATTGAAAAACGTATGGGAAGCTACAAGATTAGGTGAGGAAGATGGAAGCGCTACGGATTACCGGCATGGAAAAAAGCTTCGGCACTAACCGAGTGCTAAAAGGAGTGTCTCTAAGCGTCAATACCGGTGAAGTACTTGCGGTTCTTGGCCCTTCGGGTTCTGGTAAGTCTACGCTTTTGCGCTGCTGCACTTTCTTGGAAGAAATGGATAGCGGGGAAATCTGCTATTTCGGGAAGCAGGCACTAAAGAAAGAGGACGGCGTTAAGGTTTCTACTGAGGACGAGCGCGAGTTTCGGCGCGACTTTGGGTTGGTTTTTCAAGACTTTAACCTGTTTCCCCATTGGACAGTGCTCAGAAATCTCATTGATGCCCCGATAAAAGTGCAGGGGAGAGGACGGGAAGAAGCCGAAGAAACAGCGCTGCAGCTGCTCGCAAGGATGAACCTTGCCGATAAAGGGCAGGCCTATCCAGCAGAGTTATCGGGCGGGCAACAACAGCGAGTGGCGATTGCGCGGGCACTGGCGTTGAAGCCGAAAATGCTGTATTTCGATGAGCCTACCTCTGCCTTAGACCCGGAGCTGACTGGCGAAATCCTGCAGATTATTCGCTCGCTGGCAGCGGAAAATATGACGATGGTAATCGTAACTCACGAAATGGACTTTGCTGCCGAAGTCGCTGATCGCGCCCTCTTTATTGATAACGGAGTGGTACTGGAATCCGGGGATGCCAAGCAGTTAATCCGTAATCCGTCCCAGGATCGTACCCGCCAGTTCCTCAATAAGCTCCGCGGGCAAAACGCTTCTGTAGATTAGTAATCCTTGGTCTATGAGGCGAGATTTTCGTTAAGGCGTTCCATCCAGGCTTCTACGGCCTCAATAGTGCGGGGAATATCTTCCGACAGGCGCCGTACGCTGCCATCTGTTTCCACTAGCACATCGTCCTCGATCCTGACCCCGATGCCTCGTAGTTCCTCGGGTAAGAGTTCATCATCCTGATGAAAATAGAGTCCCGGCTCAATCGTGAAACACATGCCCGGCTCGAGCGGGGCATCCATATACATATCCCGAGCGGCTAAGGCACAATCATGGACATCTAGGCCTAAGTGGTGGGAGACGCCATGTGGCATCCAGCGCCGGTATTCCCCGCCATCCTGGGAAAGGGTCTGCTCGGCGCTCACCGGCAGCACCCCCCAGGCATCCAGGTGCTTAACTAGAGCGGCGACTGCCGCGTCATGGACATCTTTGAACTTGCATCCGGGCTTATTGGCTTGCGCTAAGCCGGCCTCACAGGCATCGAGCACCGCGTTATAGACCTTGGCCTGTACCGGGGTGAACTTGCCATTTACCGGCAGGGTGCGGGTGATATCCGCGGTATACAGAGAATCGGCTTCTACTCCGGCATCAATCAAAATCAGATCGCCTTCGCGGACCGGGCCATCATTGTCAATCCAATGCAAAGTATTGGCGTGATTTCCCGAGGCCGCGATGGTGTCGTACCCCAGACCATTGCCTTCTTCGCGTGCCCGCGCCTGGAAGGCTCCCTCAATCACCCGCTCACCGCGGTGGTGTTGTACGGCACGTGGGAGCGCCCGAATCATGGCTTCAAAGCCCGATTTGGTCACCGCAATAGCGTGTTCGAGCTCCGCGACTTCCGCGGCATCTTTTTGCAGACGCAGCACCGAGGCGGCCTCTTCCAGTTTCTCGTCCAGTCCTCGCGCGTCCTCTCCACTTGGCAGCCCGGCTTCGCTACGTACTTTCTCTACCGCCGCTTGCACCGAAGTGTCGACCTCGCGAATAACTCGCAGCTGTACGAGACCGGCATCTTTAGCCAGTTGATCAGGTAAAGTATCTAGAGGGCGCGCCTCAAGGCCAGTCACCGCCTCCATCTGGGAAAGGGTCATTCGCGGTCCCACCCAGAACTCGCCATAGGTGGAGTCGGCATAAAACTCTTCGCTACTGCGCGGAGCCTGGGGACGGAAAAATACCATCCCGCGATGGGTGGCTGCGCCCGCACTGTCGGGGGCGTTCTCTAAGGGGGTGCCCTCGGTATCGGTTAGCGGTTCCAGGACTAGGGCGGCATCTGGTTCTAGTTCCCCGCCTAGCCCGGTCAAATGGGCAAAGGCAGAGTGGGCGCGGAAGCGATAGTCGCAGTCATTGGAGCGAACCTTGTAGTTTCCGGCGGGGATCACCAGGCGTTCGCCCCGGAACTGGGCGCCTAGTTTTTGATAACGAGCAGCCAAGAAATCCCGCGCATGACTGGGAACAGGATCGGGATCTTTGCGTTCGCCCCAGCCGCTGCCAATAAACTCGCGAAATGCGGTACTACCAATGCGGCGAGAACGGTTATTTACCCGGTCTTTTAAGGGCTGATCTTGTGCGGCTGCTAAGTTTTCTTCCATGCTTCCATCATGCCACGATGGCCTAAAATAGTCCTATGGCGGGACCGCGAATCGATTTACATACTCATTCTTGCTGTTCAGATGGTACTGACACCCCAGAGCAGGTAATGGTTCTGGCCGCGCAAACAGGTCTAGACGTAATCGCCCTCACCGATCACGACACCTTCACGGGGCTAGCTGAGGCCAGTAAAATGGTGCCGAAATGCGGGGTTAGTCTGGTTCCGGGGGTAGAGATTTCGACCTCGCATCAGGGAATCACCGCTCATCTGCTAGCGTATTTACCTGACCTGAAAAGCCAGGTCTTGCCGGATTTATTTAAAAAAACTGTGCAGGCACGTCAGCTGCGAATGCGACAAATGGTGCAGCGTTTATCCCAAGATTTCAATATTTCTTATCAGACAGTTGCCGAACAGGCAGGTTCGAGCCCCATAGGGCGGCCGCATGTGGCTGATGTTTTGGTGAAAGCGGGGTATTTTCCGAATCGCTCCGCCGCGTTTGAACAGGTACTGGCTACTTCCAGTAAATACTATGTGCATTATCAGGCTCCCGATACCGTCTACGCAGTGGAACAGGTAATAAAAGCGGGGGGAATCCCGGTACTGGCGCACCCGCGATCTGGCAGCCGGCAGCGCCGATTCTTATCGGTAGACACTATTGCCCAGCTAAAAGAGGCAGGATTGTTTGCCCTGGAGGCTTTTCATCCCGAGCAAAACCAGCTTGAACAGGCAGAAGTTAGGAAAATAGCGAAGCTGCTGGGTTTGGCGGTTACCGGATCTTCGGATTATCACGGCATCGGAAAGCCTAATCAGCTGGGACAATGCCTGACTGCTCCCGAAGTATTTGCGGAAATCTGCAGCAGGGGAGCGGGAGAAGTAGTGCAGCCTTGAGACCGGGTGGGAGGCTGCGGATGCTCACTTTATCGCCTCGCGGAGATTGCCACTAGAGTAGAGGCTATGACCGTAACTTTTCGAGATTTTCGTCCCCAAAATGTTGCCCCGGTTTCGCTAGCACGCCTAGTGGAGGGGTTTGCAACCGAAATTGATCCTGCCTGGGAAAAGGTTCAGGTGCGGGGAGTTTCGATGGCTTCCGATGAGATTTTGGCCGGAGAGGCCTTTATCGGTGTGGGAGGAGCCAATGTGCATGCCGCCAAGTTTGCCAGCGAAGTGGAATCCCTGGGGGCAGCAGCGGTGATTACTGATGCCAAGGGGGCGGAGCTCGCTCGCTCCCAAGGGGTGAAAATCCCGGTGGTAACGGTGCCGGATCCACGAGAAGCGGCCTCGCCTCTGGCGATCAGAGCCTTCGATAATCCGGCCGGAAAAATGAAAACCGTGGCGGTAACCGGAACTAATGGTAAGACCACCACTTGTTTTGCTGCCAAAGTCGCTTTTGAGGCGGCGGGGCTTCCCACTATGATTCTTTCCACTGCGGAAACGCAGGTGGGTGATTTGCGGATTCAATCTTCGCGTACCACTTTTGAAGGCCCGATGCTGCAGCGGATTTTGGCTTATGGGGTAGAGCAGGGGATGCAAGCCGCAGTGGTGGAAGTATCTGCACATGCCCTGGTGTTGGCTCGCATAGCCGGAATGAAGTTCGATGCCACCGCTTTTACCAATCTGCAGCATGATCACCTGGATTATTTCCACACTATGGAAAACTATCTGGCAGCTAAAGCGCGACTATGTTCCAAAGAATTTACCGATTATAGCGTGATCTGCACCGATGATAAGTGGGGGCAGCAGTTAGCAGCCAGTTGTGACACCCAAAGCGTGACGGTATCTGCCTATGATCCGGATGCCTCAGCCGATTGGGTAGTGACCCAAAAAGTTAACAATATAGCCCACGCTGCCTGTGATTTTACTTTAACCGGGAAGAGGGAACCGCGGGTGGGGTGCGAGGAAAAAATCACCGTTGCCCTGCCCGGAGAGGTTAATGTGCAAGACGCCGCGATTGCCTATCTAATGGTCACCGGAATCGGGATTCCTGCCGAGGCGGCGAAAGCGGGCTTAGCGAGGCTAGCGGTTCCCGGACGCCTGGAAATTGTCAGCCGGCGTAATGAAGGTACCCCACTGGTTATCAATGATTACGCCCACACCCCGGAGGCTTTAGCTTCGATTCTGCGCACTATGCAAGAGTTCACCCCCGGAAAACTACACTTGGTATTTGGTACCGATGGAGATCGCGACGCGACTAAACGGGTGCCCCTAGCCAAGGTGGCAGCTAAAGAGGCAGATATGCTCTGGGTGACTGACGAGAATCCGCGCACCGAAAACGCAGAAAGTATTCGCGCCCAGCTGCTCTCGGGGATTAAAGAAGTGCGCCCGGGAATGGAGAAGGTATGCGAGGTTACCACCTGCCGGCGGGACGCAATTCGTAAAGCGATTTTGGCGGCCGGCTTGGACGACACGGTAATCATCACCGGCAAAGGCGCGGAGCCCTATCAAGAAATTGAAGGGGTTTTCCACGCCTTTAATGACACCCCGGTGGCTCAGGATTGTTTGGTTGCCTATAAGAATCGCGCGCATATTCAGGGGTAATGCCTGCTAGGATTGCAACCCTATTTCCTGCGCGGAGTATCTGACGAGGACGGGGGCAGATTGCTCCTGCCGCTGAGAGTTAATCCGTAATGGCGTGGCTATTCTGAAACTAGCTCAAAGTCGTAGCTGGCGCCATCGTCTAGGGTATGGCCGACGGTGCAGTATTTATCGATTGCTGCCTGGGATTTTTCTCGTAACTGCTTTACTTGCTCCTCGCTTAGTTCGGTGAGGTCAGCCACCATTTCTACCGTCAAATGCGCATAGGAATCACGGCGCTCATCTTTTTGCGCTGCTACCCCTACGGAAGCGGCAAAATCCTTTCCTAGAGCAGCAGACAATACGTGATCGGCGGAAAAAGTATGGCAAGTAGCCAGCGCTAGTTGCAGTAGCTCCCCGGGAGTGAATTGGTTTTCACCCATCCCGATTTCTACTTTTGCGCCGCGCTCATTTTGTCCTACGTAGTGCTTCTTGCCTCGGCGGTATGCCCACAAAATGTTACTCATGCTCTTATTGTGGCAGGAAAACGAGGTGCGTGTAGAAAAACAAAAAATCCCGCAACCAAAGGCTGCAGGATTTTTGCTAGTAGCGGGGGCTGGATTTGAACCAACGACCTCCGGGTTATGAGCCCGGCGAGCTACCGAACTGCTCCACCCCGCGTCGACTTGTCTATGTTAAGCAGGCAGGGTAGCTAAAGGCAAAAAAATTCACTGTAGAAGAAGTCACGTTAAGAGCTTTAGAGCCTGAAAGAGCAGTTAAAAAGAGAATTTAAGGGGAGAGCAGGGGGGATTTTGAACCGTAAAGATGACAGCGCAGGCGTTAGATAGTGAACTAAAAGCCGCTTAGAGTCCGGAAGTGACCAGTTTATAGCGCCCGCAGGACGGTAACGACTTTTCCTAAAATGGTGGCATTATCGCCGGGAATCGGTTCAAATGCCGGGTTGTGGGGGAGCAGCCAGATGTGACCTTCCCGCCGCGCGAGGGTTTTAACGGTAGCTTCCCCCTCGATCATGGCAGCCACGATTTCGCCGAGTTCGGCAACATTTTGGCGCCGAACTACCACCCAGTCACCATCGCAGATCGCCGCTTCAATCATCGAGTCGCCATGTACCTTGAGCATAAAGAGTTCGCCATCGCCGGTGAAGCGGGTAGGGATAGTGAAGACGTCCTCTATATCTTGCTGGGCTTCGATGGGGGTGCCCGCAGCGATTTGTCCCACTAAGGGAATCGCATGATGGTTTAAGGGGGTTACTTCCCCAAGCTGGGAAGTTGCGGTTTCGACAGCCGGCTCATCGCTCGCACGCGAGGTGAATTGCGGGTTTACCTCGAGGGCACGGCTGCGTCCCGCGGCGCGTACCAAGAAACCTTGACTGACCAGATTGTCTAGGTGGTGTTTGACAGTAGATGAGGAAGACAGTCCTACGGCTGCGGCAATTTCCCTAACCGAGGGCGGGTATCCCCGGGAGCGAATCCCAGCGCAAACTGCCTCGAAAATAGAGCGTGCGCGTGGACGTAGTGTTTCTATATCCAAGGCATCGTCTTGGTCTTTGTTCATGGTTCCCTCCCGCTGTCACCTTGATCATAAGAAATTGTGACTCATTATGCAAACATTTGTTCGATAAATCTGCATATTTCACTTGCTTTTGCAGTGCCTGCTCGCTACTATATCAAACAGATGTTCGAAGAACATTTGTTCGAGAAAGGTGCAGTCATGTCCACACAACTTTCTTTCAATCTGGAAGAACTAGCCCAAAAACGGGTAGTGGGTTTGGGGAGCTACCAGTTGGCGAAGCTTTCTACGCCAAAGCCTAAGCGTCCTCACCTACAGTTGGTCGACGCCACCTATATAGAACGTGCGCGGGCTAAGTCCCGTCATACTGCGGGCTCAAAATTGCCATGCCCGCCCGCCGTCGGTAGGGAGAACCGCACGGAGGGGCCGGCAGCAGCTTTTGACTCGCTTCCTCAATGGGCGCGCCGAGCGCCTCGCACCCAGCAGGTAAAACCAACACCTTTGGCAGCGGTTCCTCCCGCTGCCAAGGCTGAAAACCTAGACGGTGCGCGGCGCCCGGCTCCCCAAAAACCATTGCCTAAGAAGCTGCCAGTTCCCCGGGTTAGCCATAAATTATTCCGAGTGTCCGCAGGGCTAGTGCTGGTGGCGGCAGCGTTAATCTCCGGGGTAGGTCTTGGTAGTTATTGGGATGCGTCCGCTGATGGCGCCGGGCAAACAAGCCAGATTTCAAGCGAGGTGACGGCAGAAAACAGCCAAGCTTCCTCGGCGGATCTACTGTTAGGACGGTAATCCTAACGGCATCGGGCGATAAGCAAGGAAGCGTCCTTGTCTCTAAGGGCGCGGCTAGATCGGTTGCTACCGCTTTTAGCTACGTCGAAGATTCCTAGCTATGATTAGGGATCCAGACTGCAGATCACCCATTCTTTCTTGTAGTCCGATTCTCTTTGAGGGCGTTGATGCAAGAGTGTCAAATGTTGCGATAAGCTAGACCTCCAGGATGCTTATTGATGGGGGAAAAGTTGCACTGTCCGTTTTGCCATAATGATGATTCGCGGGTAATCGATTCGCGGACCGCCGAAGAGGGAAATGCTATCCGGCGGCGACGCGAATGTACCAAATGTAATAAGCGTTTTACCACTATTGAAACTGCAGCTTTATCCGTCAAAAAACGTTCCGGTACTTTGGAGCCGTTCTCACGGGAAAAAGTGATCAGTGGAGTTAGAAAAGCCTGCCAGGGGCGTCCCGTCAGTAGTGATGACCTCGCAAAATTGGCGCAACAGGTAGAAGAGAATCTACGGGCGAGCGGAAAATCGCAAATTGACTCCCACTGCATTGGCAGGTCAATCCTGGAGCCGCTCCGGGAACTCGACGTGGTAGCCTACCTGCGATTTGCGTCTGTGTATTCCAGTTTTGACGATTTAGATGACTTCCAAACTGCCATCGACGAGATCCGATCGCAACAAAATGCTGTTAACGCAGCGACAATACTCGTAGACCAATAGTTTCGGGCATAGAGCGGATTTCGGCAACTGCCGATACTGGAAGCTCCGAAGCAATATCGGTTAGGGCATACCCTACCTGACCTTCGGTACCTAAAATCTGACCATTGATGTTCACATCTTGGTTGGCAAAAACCTGGTTGATACGCCCCAACACCCCTGGGGTATTAGTGTGCAAGAATGCTAGGCGGTAACAAGAATCCGGGTGAGAATTAAGTTTCAAGTTGGGCATATTAACGCTCATCTCGGTACTACCTCGGTGCCAGTAGTCCGCAATTTTATGCGCTACAAACTGACCGATATCGAACTGAGCCTCCAAAGTAGAGCCGCCGATATGCGGAGTCAAAATCGTGTTGGGTAGCCCTAGTAGCGGGGAATGAAACTCGTTTCCGTTCTTCTGCGGTTCCTCGGGATACACATCTACCGCAGCGCCTGAGATTTTTCCGGAACGAATGTTTTCAGCTAAAGCCTCAACATCTACCACTATGCCACGCGAAAGGTTAATGAAAATCGCGCCCTCTTTCATCTGTTCGAACTCCCGCTTGCCGATCAAGCCCTCATTGGATTTACGGCCGTCCACGTGCAGGGAAATAAAATCAGCAGTTTTTAGCACTTCATCCATGGAGGGCAAAGCCCGGGCATTACCCATTGCCAGGCGCTGGGATGAGTCATAAAAGACCACATTCATTCCCAAGGCTTCAGCTAATACTGAAAGCTGGGTGCCAATATTTCCATAGCCTATAATCCCCAGAGTTTTCCCGCGAACCTCATGAGAACCTGATGCACTCTTATTCCAGATTCCGCGTTGTAAATCCTGGTTGCGAGTTTCCACGTGGCGCGCCAGGCTGATAATGTGTCCGACGGCCAGCTCTACCACCGAGCGAGTATTGGAGTAAGGGGCATTAAACACCGTCACTCCCGCTTGGGTGGCGGCTGACAAATCTACCTGGTTAGTACCTATGCAAAAACAACCTACCACTCTCAGGCGGGGACAAGCAGAAATCACTCGCGAAGTTACCTGGGTTTTTGAGCGAATCCCCACAATATCGGCATCCTGGAGGCGTTCGATCAACGCATCCTCTTCCAGGGCGCCTTTTACGCGCTCTACTTCAATGTCGTTACCGGTAAAGACTTCATCCGCCACCTGGTGCGGATCTTCAAGTAAAACTGCCTTCGTCATGCCTCTATCTTTTCAACGTGGGCTATGCTTAGCAAAATCGTCCGCTCTGCGGTATTAATACTCGCTATGGAACTGTTATTGCCACCCGGCTGGTAGCTGCTGGGTATACAGAGTAACTAGGCGACGGGTGGGGCGAGTCATGGCCACAAAAAGATTACCGACGCTTTGGGCAGATATATTGACTGGCTCTAGCAAAATTACACTATCGAACTCTAAGCCCTTCGAAGTGACCGCATCTAATACGCAGACTCGATCACTAATCGGATCGTTCCCTACCGGGACGGGCAGCTGGCTGGCAAGCTGTAAAACCGTAGAATAATCGCGCTGCGCGCAGATCAGGGCAATGCGTCCTCGTCCAGCGCCTAAAACCCTGTCTAAATAGCTGATCTCGTTGGAAATTGCTTCCTGCACAGCAGAAATATCAAGCTCTGCTACCTGGCGGGTTATTAGCGAGTTCGGATCTTGTCTAACCGCTTGAACCGGATAAGGGGAGGGGCGCCCAGCGGCAGTGGTAACCGCCTCCGCTAAATCCATAATTTCTTTCGGGGTACGGTAACAAACCGTTAAATAGGCTTCTTCCTCCAGAGCATCTCCGGCAGGGCCTAGCAGCTCGCTCCAAGAAGATCCCCCGGCGGAAATCCGCTGGGCTAAGTCACCCACTACGGTAAAAGAACGCGAAGGGCAGCGCCGCAACAGGCAGCGCCAATCCATCGGGGATAGTTCCTGAGCTTCATCCACCACTACGTGCCCATAGGTCCACGTGCGATCCTTATATGCTTTCTCCGCTAGAGAGGACTGTTCAATGTTTCCAGCGGCGTTTGTGGCCAGCATCTTAGCGGAGACAATTCCGTCTCCCAGTCCTTGTCCCTCGATCGCGGCTTGCGCCCGCGATAACTCTCGTTCGCGGGCAGCAGATCGGGAGCGACGAGAAGTAGGAGAGGTAGTATTTGGTACCTCTCCCAGCAGTTCCGCGAGCTCATCGAGTAACGGCACGTCAGCAGGCGTAAATGGTTCCTGCTTGGGGCGATAAAGTATCTCTTGCTCTTCGGAGCTGAATTCACTGGCAAAACGGGCAAGAAATGCTGGGTAGGCGTAAATGCGGCGTAATAGATCTTGCGCCGAATAAGGCATCCAGCAAAGGTTGATTGCCCGGCGCACATTAAGGTTGGAACGCAGATCTTCGCGCACTAGGGCGCGTTCAGAAAGTACGTCGCGACTAGTTTCTATTTCCCCTAAGCCGGCCTCTTGCGCGGCAGCAGTTAATTCTGCTTGCTCCCGGCGGGTTTCACTATCTAAATACTGGTCAGTTAAAGAATCTAAAACGTGGGCAACGAAGATTTCCCGTGCCTGGTTATGCGGTTTTCCGCTAAGACGGGCGCGGCGAATCGCCTCTTTTACTATTCGCGGTCGCAAGAGCAGTTTAGTAGCGCCTACTGTTAATGACTGATCAGAATCGGGAACCCGTTGCAGCGATCGTACTGCCTGCTCAATTAGGTTTACCCAACGTAAATCTCCCTTCAAAGCCGAGACTTTCGGGTGTTCTTTACCCGGGGCTCTAGTTCCCGGCAATAGATTTCCCATGGTGGTGGAGACCACCCCGGTTTCTCCTAGCGCAGGTAATACCTGCTCGATATAACGTAAAAAAGCGGGTGAGGGGCCTACTATCAGCACCCCGGATTTTTCTAAGCGTTCGGCCTGTTCATATAGTAAATAGGCCGCGCGGTGCAATGCCACAGCGGTTTTACCAGTGCCCGGTCCGCCCTGGATTACCAGGATCTGAGAAGTGTTCGCACGGATTATTCGATCCTGCTCACCTTGGATGGTGGCCACAATATCGCCCATATGGCCAGAGCGTTCTGCTTGGAGCGCTGCCAATAGTGCGCCCTCGCCCTGGAGCTGGATCCCTTCTTTAGCGCTGTGAGATAGATCGAAGGCTTCGTCCTCTAGCGAAATTACCTCCCGGCGATGCAGGCCAATATGGCGCCGCCTAGCCATTCCCAGAGGGTGGCGGGCAGTCGCTTGGTAAAAGGCAGTGGCGGCGTTGGCTCTCCAATCCATTAACACCTGAGCGTGATCGCTATCTTGCAGTCCTACCCGCCCGATATAGAAATCTTTCCCAGTCAGAGGAGTCAGTTTTCCAAATACTAAGCGTTCTTCTACCCGTTCCAAGCGGGCGGCTTGGTCTCCCAAATGAGCTGCCATTACGTCGCGTTCCGAGCGGTTTTGGGGAGAACCGGTGGCGCCAAGTGCCTGAACCTGGCGCTGGCGCTGGCGGTAACGAGTACGGGCATCATCTAAAACCTGGTAAATGCGATCTACGGCCTGCTGCTCCGCCGCTAGCTGCTCGGGATCATTCAAGAAGAGCCCCTTCCCTTAAGAAAAAGTAGGCGTCTATTCTACCCGCTATCGCTAAAACCGCATAGCTCGGGCGAGGGGCGATGCGCGCGCGGCGCTGGCCGGGTAGGCTGGACTAAAGAATGGAGGGTAGATGACAGATAGTGCCCGTTTTATAATTCCCGGTCCTGCCTACGAGGATACCCAGGCAGAGGTGCTGCTCTACGCCTTTTCGGGGGCGATTGATTCCGGTGATATTGGCGGAATGATTATCGAGCAGCTCTTGCATGCCCTTCCGCATGAAGAAGTTGCGCGTTTTTCCCTAGAGACGGTACTGGATTACCGGGCGCGACGTCCTCGAATAACCATTGAAAACTGGATGATGACCGATATGCGTTACCCCAGTTGCACCCTGGAGCGGATTACTGATTATTCCGGACGCCAAATACTGTTGCTGCGCGGACTAGAACCCGACATTAACTGGGAAGATTTTTCCCTGGCAATTTTCGAGGTTTGTCAAAAGATGGGGGTAAAACAGGCAGTTGATCTGATGGGGATAGCTGCCAATATTCCCCACACCCGGATCCCCTTCATTAACCAGACTTCTCCCAATCCGGATATTTTGCCTCCGCAAACTGAGATGCCGGGTACTTTCATTATCACTGCCTCTTTTGGGCAGTACCTGCAGATGCTATTCCAAATGATTTCCGTGCAGGCACGAGGAATCGTAGTGGGGGTTCCTTATTACTTGGCAGACGGACAGTATCCGCCGGGGGCAGTTAGCGCGATTCAATATCTTTCTGAGACTCTCAATCTGGATTTGCCGATGGGAGATTTGGAAGCAGCCAGCACCCAAATGATCAAAGAGATCAGTGCGCAGCTCGAGGAAAATCCCGAAGCTAAGGAACTGATTGAAAAAATGGAGCAGCACTATGACGAGGCGCTAACCCAACCCTGGGGAGAGCTGCATCCGAAGTCTTTAGCCGAGTCAGTGGATTCCCGGTCGGGAGAGGCAATTGCAGAACGCATTGAAAAGTTCTTGGCGCAAGTAAATCCTCAAGACGCTCCCGAAGAAGCCGCGGAGGGACTCCTTGCGGGAAGGGATGATTTGCTGGCGCACCTGGCACGAAAAGTTGCCTCCCGCCAGCTGGGAAATACCAATATTCAGCCTCCGGAACAGGTATTTAAAGCCGTTGGGAGCCGATCAGGACAGTACGTGTCCCATATGAAGGAACCTGATCGTAGCAAAGAAGGGGAAGTTAACCCCTCCAAAGCCGCAGCTATTGGCCAGGCGGCTGCACCAGGTAGCGCTCCGCAGGGTAGGCATTTTCCGCCGCGCCGCTCCCATCTGCGGCCTAAACAGGCAGAAAGAAATTCCAGGGGCTCCGGTTCAGCTACCCCAGCTCCGCCGCCTCCTCCCCGTAGTCAGGGAGAATCTCTAACAGATCAGCAGCGCAGATTAGAAGATAACGGGGATAGCGGAAAGAACTGACCGGTGAGTAAAGCTCCACAGTCTGCCGCCGCCAAAAAAGATTGGGGCACCGATGATAGCGGAACCAATATTCTGCATGTCGACATGGATGCTTTTTTCGTGGAGGCCGAGATTCTGCGCAATCCTACCTTACGGGGCAAACCGGTAATCGTAGGAGGCAAAAGCAATCGCGGAGTGGTTTCTTCGGCTTCCTATGAAGCCAGGGCGCACGGTGTACATGCGGCGATGCCAGTTTCTCAGGCCAAGCGACTGTGTCCCCAAGCGATAGTGGTCGCCTCCGGGCATGGATACTATTCGCAGCTGTCTAAGAAAGTCATGAGAATTCTGGGGGAAATCACCCCGGTAATGGAACAAATATCGATTGACGAGGCTTTCTTAGAGGTCTCTGGAGCGCGCCGGAGACTAGGAACCCCTTTAGAGATAGCTCACCTGCTGCGTAAACGGATCCGGGAAGAACTTTTTTTACCGGCCTCGGTAGGAATCGGGGGCAATAAATTAGTTGCAAAAATTGCCTCTGCCCATGCCAAACCAGATGGGGTGCTACTGGTACCTGCGGACAAAACTAAGGATTTTTTGCAGATTTTGCCGGTGGGCGCCATCCCGGGGATCGGAGCTGCAGCAGGCGCCAAACTTGAGCGAAAAGGAATCGAAACCGTGGGGCAACTGACCACTTTAAGTATTTCCCAATTGAATTCCCTATTTGGGAAAGCCTTAGGAGTGCGTCTTTACCAGCTATGTCGGGGGCAAGATTCGCGCCGAGTAGATGCAGGCAGCAAAGAAAAATCCATCGGAACCGAGATTACTTTCGCGCTCGACGTCCATTCGCGAGAAACTATTGCGGCAACTTTACTGGATCAAGCGCACCAATGCGCGGCACGGCTACGCGCCAATGATCTTTTAGCCGGCAATGTCACCATTAAAATACGAGCCGCCGATTTTCGTACCTGGACTCGTTCCCACACTCTGCGCCAGCCCACCGATGTTGCGCGCGAGATTGCGCGTCAAGCCTTGGACTTATTCGCGAAAGAGCATGTGCCAAAGGGAGGAATCCGTCTGGTAGGAGTCACTACCAAAGAACTAATCTCTGCCACTTCGGGGGTGCAGCTGGCGTGGGGGAGTGATACTCGCGGACGCGCCACGGAAATAGCGATGGATAGGATTCACCAGAAATTTGGTGCTTCTTCCCTGCGTCCGGCTACGCTAGTTACGCCCGAGAAGAACTCGAGGGCGTCAAGTTATGAAACTGAGTCTGACTGAACTAGGTTTTTGTTTTATGCTGGAAGAAGCATTGACGCGGAAAGGAGAGAACTAACGTGGGACTATCTGAAAAAGAAAAACAGATTCTCGCAGATATGGAACGCCAATTCTCTGATGTCCGCGTGGCTGAAGCTCCGACTGCTAAAAGCGCTGGGGCAGAAAAGTCGCAAAAATTGAACTTTTCTCCCAAGCTGGTCGCTACCATGACGCTCCTAGTCCTGCTGGGGATTGCGCTGCTGATCGTGGGGATATCGGTATGGACAATCTCTAAGTTTTTAGCGATAGCCGTAGCGGTCGCCGGGTTTATAGTGGTACTTTTTGCAGTGACTTTACCGATGAATTCACGGTTTTCAAGCTTCGGAGTAAATCCCAACAAAACTGCAACTAGTAACCGGTCTGCGGCAAATAGGGCGGGCTCGAAGCGCTCGTTTAAGCAGCGTCAGGAAGATAAATGGGATCGCCGCAACGGCGAGCGTTAACTAGCTAAGTTTCCATTCGTATAGGTTAAGCTTTCATTCATATTAAATCTCGCAATTATGTTGCTCAAAAACATCTGAGACGCTTATTGATGTTTTTGCGCCCCTTTGGGCAGTGGAAGGTCGCCGCCCTTGCAGCGATCGGTAGGTTTTTACTCTTTTCCGGTTTTTAAGGATCAGCTCTCGTAATTCCGGTTACGAATAAGCAGAATCAGATTTTTCACTCCACTTTGATTGGAATTAATCCACGCAGGTAAAACTAGTAATTTCCGCAATTGTATTTCTAGAAACCCCAATATTACGCGCCAAAGTGGAGAAAAATGGGGTAAAGTGGAGCTATCTGGTTGGAAAGGAGGTGGCGCCCATGTTTTTAGGTTCCTATGAACCCAAAATGGACGATAAAGGACGCTTGATTCTTCCAGCCAAATTCCGGGATCAACTGGCGGGTGGATTAGTAATCACTCGAGGTCAAGATCGTTGTCTCTATGTTTTTCCTGCAGCCGAGTTTGAACGGATGTACCAGGAACTACGCCGGGCTCCACTTTCCTCCCGTCAAGGTCGCGACTACGTCCGAGTCATGCTTTCCGGTGCTTCTGATGAAATCCCGGATAAACAAGGTCGGATCGTGATTCCACCCCAACTTCGCGCCTATGCAGATCTCGGTAAGCAGCTCGCGGTAATCGGCGCCGGATCCCGAGTGGAGATCTGGAACGGCCAGGCTTGGAACCAATATTTAACCGAGCAGGAAGAAGCCTTCGCTCAAACCGGAGAGGAAGTGATTCCCGGAATGTTCTAGCTTGGAGAGCCTGGCCTCTTCCCGAATGCTCTGATGCCTCTTCCCCGGTAGCAGATCGTCGGGGAGAGCCCTGGTTTTCCACAAAATTCTCCCACCTGTCCCAACTTCCAAAAGGAAACCATGTTCCCAAACACTGTTTTTACTCATCAGCCGGTGCTAGCTGCACGCTGCATCGAGCTTTTGGGGCAGGGGATTGAGCAAGCCGGAAAACAAGGACGCGCCCTGGTAATCGATGGCACTTTGGGGCTAGGAGGACATAGCGAGCTTATTTTGCAGACCTACCCCGAGGTGCATTTGATCGGCATTGACCGGGACAAACAGGCGCTCGCGAAAGCCAGTAGGCGTCTGGGTGAATACTCTTCTCGGTTTAGGGCGATACATGCAACCTACGATGCGATTGGGCAAGTGGCGGCGGCATATCATGACGAGGATTATCCCTTAAGTGGCATATTGATGGATCTGGGAGTTTCTTCCCTACAGCTCGATGACGCAGCGCGTGGTTTTAGCTATGCCCGCGATACCGATCTAGATATGCGCATGGATCAAAGTGGCGGTAAAACTGCGGCAGACTTGTTGAAAGAACTTTCTGCCAGCGAGCTTACAAAAATATTGCGGGAGGCAGGAGAAGAGAAGTTCGCTTCTCGCATTGCCCGGAAAATAGTAAAAACCCGAGAGAAAACTCCGCTTACTTCCTCTGCGCAGTTAGTAGAGATCGTGCGGGACGCCATCCCCGCTCCGGCGCGTCGGGCCGGGGGTAACCCTGCCAAGAGAACCTTCCAGGCATTACGGATAGCAGTAAATCAAGAGTTAAGCATCCTCAAACGAGCGATCCCTGCCGCCCTGGAAAGTCTGGCACCTGGTGGAGTGATGGTGGTGGAAGCTTACCAATCCCTAGAAGACCGGATAGTTAAACAGGCATTTTCGCAGGTATCGACCTCGACGAATCTAGAGGGGATCCCTATAGATGAGCCAAAAGCTTTCCAGTTGCTCATCAATGGAGCCGAAAAGGCCGGAGAAACCGAAATATCCAATAATCCTCGTGCCGCATCGGTGCGGTTACGGGCGATTACCAAGTTAAGTGAGCCCGCAGAAAGGATCCGGGAATACCATGTCTAATTCCGCCGCCCTCAGACAGACATCGCCCACTCGGCGTCGGCCGGTTCGCGCCGGAAATGCGGCTCGCTTACGAGTTGTGGGCGACGAGCAGACACTTAAAAAACGCTCTCCCCTGATGGCGAAAATTGTGGCTGCTGCTCTACTTTTAGTCGCCCTGATTGTTTCCCCGATGCTGATCAATACCCAATTGGCGGTAATTTCTTACCAGATTCATGACGACCAGGTGGAATTAGCGCAAGTACAAGAAGATAACCAACGGGTGCAGTCCCAGGTCAATTTAAAGTCTAGTCCCGAGAAAGTACGTAAAGCTGCCCTGGATGCCGGGTATGTCCCGGCAGGAGAGACCGGATACGTTACCCTAAAAACAAGCAAGATCGAAGGGGGAACTCCTCCAGTTCCGGTAGCTAAGGAATAATAGGCGTCTATGGTGGGAAAGAAGCGAAGGGAATCGCCGGCGAAGGGCGCTTCTTTGGTAAAACAGAAAACTCTTTCTGACCAGGGAGATTCGCGAAAGCGTGCGGGGAGAGATTTCATTTCTAAGGGGAGCGTAAACAGCCGAGGAGCAAGTAAGGTAGCAGGCAAACGCGGCAGGCTGCTACTGGTGATAGTCGTTTTTCTACTGGTGCTGTGTAGCGCTAGGTTATTCGATCTACAGGTAGTGCAAGCCCCCGCTCTTGCTGACGAGGCCAGGCAGGCACGAACTGTTTCCGCCGAGATCGTTTCCAAGCGAGGAGACATTGTAGATAGGAAAGGGACAGTGCTCGCCACCTCGATCGAGGTTTATAACGTGTCTGTTAACCAGATATTGGTCAAAGATTATGTGCATCATGAGATCGTTTCCCCTGACGGCAAGATAGTTACTGATAAAAGTAAACTTCGCGACCCTCGTAATCAAAAGAAAGTAATCGGAACCGGAGCCGCCGAAGCTGCCCGGCAATTGGCGCCAATTCTGGAGATGAACCCGGCTGTGCTCGGGGGGAAAATGGTGGGAAGCAGAGGCTTCGTCTACCTGGCTAAGAATGTTAGCGCCGAGAAATGGCGGAAGATCCGAAAACTAAAAATCGATGGTATCGATGGGGAACTACGTTACCAGCGGCAATACCCTAATGGTGCCACTGCCTCCTCGATTTTAGGTTTCACCGATTTTGAGCAAGTTGGGCGGGCCGGTATTGAGGCCACGCAAAATAAACAGCTGGCGGGAGTTCCGGGCAAGCGGGTGGCAGAGATATCTCCTTCCGGGCAGGTAATCCCGGGGGGAGCCGATGTTCTAAAGGCAGCTACACCAGGCAAAACTGTCCGCTTAACGATTGATGCGGATCTGCAGAACACTGCGGAAAGTTTGGTAAATAAACAGGTTGCAGATTTTGGGGCAGCTTGGGGAACCGCGATCGTGCAGCGGGTAGGCACCGGTCAGATTTTAGCTTTGGCAGACTCTGGTAACGAACCTCCCGAGCAAGTCCGCAAGCGAACCTCGGGAACCACGGGATCGCGGGCGGTGCAATACACTTACGAACCGGGATCTAGCGGCAAACTGGTAACTTTTGCTACTGCCTTGGAACAAAAGAAAATCACCCCATTAACCCCGGTGAACTCGTCAGATAAGATTACTATCGCCGGTCAGTCGTTTAGAGATTCCCATTCCCACTCCACCAAGAGATTAACTGCCTCCGGGGTATTGGCCGAATCTTCTAACACCGGAACAGTTCAAATTGGACAAATGGTTACTGATCAGCAGCGATATCAAATGATGAAATCTTTGGGATTGGGGCAAAAAACGGGCATTGAAATGCCGGGTGAGTCAGCAGGAATAATTGGTAGCCCGAAGAGTTGGGATGCCCGTCAGCGGATGACCACTATGTTTGGTCAGGGGATGGCTTGTACGCCGCTACAAATGTCGGCGCTGATTTCTACTATCGCTAACCATGGGGTGTATGTTGCCCCGCGGATGATTTCCGAATATGAAGATTCCCAGGGAATTCCCGAAAAGGCAAAAGTTCCGGCAGCTGCGCAAAAGTTAGATCAGAACGCAGCTGCCACGCTGGTGCGGATGATGGAGTCGGTAACCAGTGATGAAGGAACTGCAAAGAAAGCACAGATTCCTGGTTATCGAAGCGCTGGTAAAACTGGTACCAGTGAAATTATTTCTGGCGGGGGAGGTTCGCGGGGGGTAGTTGCCTCTTTTATTGGTTTAGCACCCGCGGAGAATCCGGAGATCGCAGTGTCAGTAATTATCTACCAGCCAAAATCAGGAATTTATGGCGGGGTAGTAGCCGGGCCAGTATTTTCGCAGGTAGCGGCGCAGGCGTTAACCTTGCTGGATGTTCCGCCTTCCAGCACCAAGCCGCAGCTTTATCCGATTGAAGCTCACTAGATATCCTTAGAAAGAGAACTTTTTAATAGGAGCAGACAAATGTGGACACTAGGTTGGATTGCTGAAGCCCTCAACCGGACGTGCAAAAAATCAGACACTATTATCGCCGGGCGGGTAGTTACTGATTCTCGTGAGGTTACGCCAGGAGATTTATATGTAGCCCGCGTCGGGGAAAACTCTGATGGACATGACTACCTGGAAAACGCCTTGCGGGCAGGGGCAGCTGCTGCCCTAGTGGAACGGAAAGAACCGGCTGAACAGGTAGGTATTCCCTATGTGCAAGTTCCGGAAGCCACCCGCGCTCTCGGATGGTTAGCACACTGTCATTTAGCGGCTTTGCGGCGCAAAGGCCACGGAAGAAGACCAGTTTGTATCGGGATCACCGGCTCAGCCGGTAAAACTACCACCAAAGATTTACTGGCCAGCTTGTTGCAGCTAAAAGGTCAGGTAATAGCGCCTGAGAAGTCCTATAACAATGAGGTCGGGGTGCCGTTAACCATTTTGCGCGCCGATGAAGCTACAGATTTTTTGGTTCTGGAAATGGGTGCTTCCGGACCGGGACATCTGGCGCTGCTAACCGAAATTGCCCCTTTAGATATGGCGATTGAGCTCATGGTAGGACATGCGCATTTGGGGGGATTTGGCAGTGTTGAGGGACTGGCTCAAGCCAAAGCAGAACTTCTTTGGGGCTTAAGAAACTATGAGGGCAATCGCTATTGGCCATTAAGTACGCCAGCACAGCAAGCTCGCCTAGTTTTTGAGCAAGATGGTTACCCTAAGGATCCGCCGGTCGGGGATACGCCGCCCTCGCTAGCCATCTTGAACTGTGGGGATGAAAAGGTACGGCAAATGGCTTCCGGAGCGCAGATTCGTTACTTCGGAGAACTTAAACCAGAGAGAACCGGGCGAGAAACTGAGGCCAAGGGAGTTTATGCCTCCCAAGTTACAGTAGGTGGCGATGGGCGACCCACATTCTGGATGACCCGCGGGATAGAAACTCTCAAAGTGAAGTTAGGGCTGGTAGGGCGCCATAACGTGGCTAACGCCTTGGCAGCAGTTACCGCCGCCACCGAGTTGGGGGTTTCCCTTGACGAGGCTGCGCGCGTCCTCGAAAATGCCCGTCCCTTGTCGCAGCACCGCCTTGACGTGCAGGAAATTGGATCTGATATTACGGTGATCGATGATTCCTATAACGCCAATTTGGATTCTATGCGCTCGGGGATCAACACCTTAAAGACCCTGACGCAAGCTAAAGGAAAAGGGAGAGCGGTGGCCATCTTGGGGGAAATGCTAGAGCTGGGAGCAGATTCCGAGAATCACCACCGCCTGGTGGGTAAGGCCTGTATCGAAGCGGGAATAGAGGTAGTTGTTACCGTGGGTCAACAAGCAACCCCGATTTACCAGACTGTTTTAGACCACGCCGAAGCTCAACACTGCGAAAACGCCGAGGAGGCACTTAGAGTGGTTAGGCAGGTTCTAGCTCCCGGCGATACGGTATTAGTTAAGGGCTCAAACGGATCTGGGGTCTGGAAAATTGCAGAAGCCTTAACAGGAGGTAGCGACAGCTAATGGTGCCTTTAGGAATAGCGCTATTAACCTCCCTAGTAATATCACTGGCAGGAACGCCGGTACTGATTCGGGTATTGCGCAAACACCAGTATGGCCAGTTCATTCGGAAAGATGGTCCCACGGCACATTACACTAAGCGCGGTACTCCCACTATGGGGGGACTGGTCATCATTTTGGCGACTGTTTGCGGTTGGGTAGTAGCGCACATTGCTTCATGGACATTTCCCTCGCCCTCGGGTTGGCTGTTGATGCTACTGATAGTGGGACTAGGACTCATCGGGTTCTTAGATGACTACATTAAAATCTCGCGTCAACGCTCCTTAGGGCTAACTCCCTGGGCAAAGATTGTCGGGCAACTGGCAGTGGGAACCACTTTCGGAGTCTTGGCACTGCTGTTTCCCCGCCGAGATGAAACCGGGATTGCTATCACCCCGGCCTCTACCAAGATTTCAGTGGTACGCGACGTTAGTGGATTAGATTTAGCGTTCGCCGGAACCGTAGTGGCGTTTATTCTATTTGCGCTGTGGTCTAACTTTTTGATTGCGGCCTGGTCAAACGGGGTAAATCTCACCGATGGATTAGATGGTTTAGCCGCAGGGGCTTGCCTATTTGCTTTCGGAGCCTACACCGGGGTGGCTACTTGGCAGTATTATCAACGCTGCCCGCTGCAGGATGTGGCACCCCAAGTTGCTTCCGCCTGTTATGAGGTGCGGGATCCGGCAGATTTGGCGATCATCTCGCTGGCGATTGTAGGTGCCTGCTTTGGTTTCCTTTGGTGGAACACTTCGCCTGCTCAGATTTTCATGGGGGATACCGGTTCATTAGCTTTGGGGGGAGCTTTCGCAGGGCTATCAATTCTGACTCGTACCGAATTCCTGGCCGTAATCATCGGCGGATTATTTGTTCTAATCGTGATGTCAGATGTGATCCAGGTGGGGGTATTTAAACTTACTCGAAAACGGGTCTTTAAAATGGCGCCCTTGCATCACCACTTCGAGTTAAAAGGGTGGAAAGAAGTAACGATTGTGGTTAGGTTCTGGATTATTGCCGGACTGTTCGCGATCATAGGCGTTGCCTTGTTCTACGCAGAATGGGTGGTTGCAATCAAGTGACAAACCAAAACTGGGCAGGCCGATCTATCTGCATTATCGGTTTGGGATCATCGGGCAGAGCCTGTTGTGAAGTGCTTTCTACCCTGGGCGCTAAAGTATCTGGGATTGATGGCCAAGAGGAAGCAGTTGCCGCCTGCGGTAAGGACTACCCGCATGCGCAGTTCTTCCAGGGACAGGGGGACAGCTGGGAAGATATTCTCGACCAGATCGATCCCTCCCTGCTGGTGGTTAGTCCCGGGGTGCCTCCGCGACATAGCGCGTTCGCTTGGGCGCAAAAACACCAGGTAGAACTGTGGGGAGAGGTAGAACTAGCTTGGCAGATCCAAAAAACCGCTACTTCCCGCCCGGATACCCCGTGGCTTGCAATTACCGGTACCAACGGGAAAACCACCACGGTTTCGATGACCCAGTCGATTTTGCAGGCTGCCGGTTATCAGGCACTAGCGGTCGGAAACGTAGGTTCCCCGGTAGTGTTGGCAGCTGCCCAGGCTAAAGCCCAAGTGTTAGCGGTAGAGCTCTCCAGCTTCCAGCTTTACACCACTAAAACAGTATCGCCACTGGCTGCAGTCTGTTTAAATATTGATGCAGATCATCTGGATTGGCATGGGAGCGAAGCAGCATATGTTGCGGCAAAAGCTCGAGTCTATGAACGGGCTCAAAAAGCCGTCCTCTACAATCAGCAAGATTCCCGCACCTTAGATTTAGCATTAGCTGCCGAGGTCACCGCAGGCTGTCGGGCGATCGGTTTTACTACTGGTACCCCCGATATTTTTCAGTTGGGCATAGTAGAAAATATGCTGATCGATCGTGCCTATAGCGCAAATCCCTATAAAGAGGCAGTGGCACTTGTGGGGATGGGCGATTTTCACTATTACCACGCCGAGCCGGGGATTACGGTGCTGCAAGATGCATTAGCTGCAGCAGGTCTCACCAGAGCCTTAGGGGTTGATCCCGAGGCCGTGCGTGACGGAATCCGCAGCTTCATCCCGCAGGCGCATCGAAGAGCCATCGTAGGTCAGGCGGCGCAGGTCACTTGGATTGATGATTCCAAAGCCACCAACACCCATGCCGCGGCTGCTTCTTTGTCGGGAATGCCCCCTGCCTCAGTGGTTTGGATAGCTGGCGGGGATGCCAAGGGACAATCTTTTAATCAGTTAGTTACCGATATCGCTGCTACTTTACGTGGAGTAGTGCTTATCGGGGAAGATCGCTCCGCTTTGCGTCAGGCATTGGCACAGCACGCTCCTAATGTTCCAGTAGTCGAAGTTACCGCCCATGAAGACATGATGTTCTCGGTGGTAAACGAAGCAGTCGCACTTTCCCGGCCGGGAGACAAAGTTATTTTGGCGCCTGCCTGTGCCTCCTGGGACCAGTTCGCAAACTATTCGCAGCGTGGGGAGGCTTTCGCAAATGCCGTGTCCCGTTTGGAGGGATAGGGATGGCGACGCGGACAAAAACTGCAGATCATATGCATCCTCGTGAGCCTAAGACCAAAAAATTTAGGGGAAGAATTCCGCGGATTGAAGTAAAGCGAGCAGAATCTTTCCGATCGGATAACCCAGAAGGCAAACGCAAACTGCTTAACCTGTGGCGTTCTGTCACCCATACCCCTTTATTTAACTACCAAATGCTGTGGTTCTTGATCATCGCCTTAGCGGTGATCGGTTTAATGATGCAGTTTTCTGCCTCGGTAATTCTGGAGCTTTCTGCCGGTACCAATCCCTATTGGGGAGTGGCGCGTCCCCTGCTGATTATGGCGGTGGGTTTTGCAGCCATGGTGTTCATATCACGGCTCCCCGCAGATATCTTTGAAAAAATAGCCTTACCGGTAATATTCCCACTGGCTATTGCCGCTCAGTTAGCGGTTTTTACCTCGCTCGGCCGCGGTCAAGGCGGCAATCGCAACTGGGTTTATATTCCCGGTATCAACCAGGTATTACAGCCGTCCGAGTTCCTAAAAGTCGCATTTATTTTACTGTTAGTTACGGTATTTGCTACCGGCAGATGCCGCATAGACTCCCTTGGAGACCTGTGCAAATGGGTAGGGCTGCCATTCATAATTATTGTGGCTACGGTGATGGCAGGTCACGATATGGGAACCCTGCTGATTTTCGTTTCTATTTTGCTGTGCGTATTGCTAATCGCCGGGATTTCTCTGCGCTGGTTAGGGATCGGGATAGGTCTGCTCTCCCTAGCCGCAGTCGGAGCGGTACTTAGTTCCGCTTCCCGCAGGGCTCGCGTGCTTTCTTTTTTACATCCCTCCCAGGCGAATCCTACCGGTTCTGGTCTGCAGCCCCTGCGCGCAAAATGGGGATTGGGCACCGGGGGACTTACCGGGGTGGGACCGGGTGCCTCTCGCCAGAAATGGAATTATTTACCGGAGGCTCATACTGACTTTATCTATGCAATTTTAGGTGAAGAATTCGGGCTTTTCGGTACCCTTTTAGTGCTGGTAATTTTCGGGCTGCTCGCCTGGGTACTGTGCCGGTTAATCATCAATGCTACCCACCAGACCACCCGCTTGTGTGCTGCAGGAACCCTGGGGTGGCTAGTGGTACAGGCGCTGATGAATATCATGGTAGTGATTGGATTCCTACCGGTAGTAGGGGTGCCACTCCCGCTGGTGTCTTCGGGAGGTTCCACGGCGCTAGCCACCCTGATACAAATGGGGGTGCTGTTAAGTTATTTGCGAGCAGAACCAGGAGTAGCTGCAGCGGTAGCTCATCGGCCAAAATATTTGCGTACCAGTAGAGCCGTCAGATTGGAAAAACGCGATGGAAAATAATAAATCGGTACTTTTAGCCGGAGGGGGAACCTCCGGTCATGTTAACCCGCTGCTGGCTGCGGCTCGCTGCCTGCGAGATCAAGGCTGGAAGGTCACGATTATTGGTACGAGGGAAGGCAAAGAGAGTGAGCTAGTGCCCGCTGCCGGCTTCGATTTGCACTATATTCCGCGGATTCCCTTGCCGCGACGCCCCTCTTTACAGCTGTTCACCATCCCCACTCGGATGCGGGCGACGGTGCGGAAAATAGAGTCTCTGATCCGTCAGAAACAAGTGGGGGTAGTCATCGGGTTCGGGGGATATGTTTCCACTCCCGCTTATTTCGCGGCGCGGCGCGCGCAGGTTCCGCTGGTAATCCATGAACAAAATGCGCGTCCCGGTTTGGCTAACCGGCTAGGAGCACGGTGGGCAAAAGCAGTTGCTTTAACTTTTCCCTCCACGAAACTTGAGGCGAAGAAGGGGCGAACCACCTGTATTGGTTTGCCACTGCGTCCCGAAATAGCGCAGTTAGCGCAAAAACGTCAGAATCCGCAAGAACAACAACGACAGCGGGAGGCGGCGCTTAAGTCCTTTAATCTGGATGCGCAGCTGCCAACTTTACTGGTTACCGGGGGGTCTTTGGGGGCGCTTTCCCTTAACGAAGCCCTGCAGGAGGCAGCGGTACAGCTACCGGAAAATATGCAGGTAATTCACTTAACCGGTAAAGATAAAGATCAACCGGTACTGCGTGCTCTTCCCGAATCCTTAAAGTCGCGTTACCGGGTTATTGATTACCTGGTGGATATGGAAAGGGCGCTAGCTGCCGCCGACTTGGTGGTTTGCCGTTCAGGTGCCGGTACCGTAGCGGAGATGACCGCCTTAGCACTGCCGGCGGTCTATGTGCCCCTGCCGATCGGCAACGGCGAGCAGCGCCTTAACGCCGAAGACGCGGTAAAAAGTGGCGGTGCTCTGTTAGTTGATAATGCCCGCTTCAATGCAGATTTCGTTACCACACAGGTAGTGCCTTTGCTCTTGTCATCGGAACGTTTGCAACAAATGTCGCGGGCACTGCCGGAAGAGGGAGTCGACGCCGCGAAGAAACTGGCGCAAATTGCTGAGGAAGTATGTCGATGAGCGAGACAAAATATCATTTTATCGGGGTTGGGGGAGCTGGAATGTCAGTGGTCGCGCAGCTTTTTGTGGCACGCGGCTGGGAACTGACCGGTTCAGATCAAAACGAATCCGATAACTTAGACAAACTTCGTAATCTGGGAGTCAAATGTTGGGTGGGTACCCAGCCGGAGCTGATTACTTCCGAGATGACTATTGTTTATTCCAGTGCGATTCGCCCTAGTAATCCCGAATTTGCTGCCGGTAAAGCTGCCGGTTGTAGGTTTATGCATCGATCCCAGGCGCTAGCGCTCGCGGCTGCTGACCGTAAGTTCGTGGCCGTGGCGGGGGCGCATGGTAAAACCACTACTTCTGGCATGTTGGCACAAACTCTTTCCCAACTTGGGGCAGATCCTTCTTTTGCTGTTGGAGGGATAGTCCGTCACTACCAAACGGGAGCCCATCTGGGTAAAGGAGAGTATTTTATTGCCGAAGCCGATGAATCTGATGGTTCTTTCCTGAACTACCGCCCCCAGGTGGCGATTATTACCAATATCGAGCCCGATCACCTCGATAACTATGGATCGCCGGAAAAGTTTGCGGAGGCATTTTTTGATTTTAGTAACTGTATTAAACCAGGTGGAACCCTGATTGTTTGTACTGATGATCCCGGCTGTCGACATCTGGTTGAGCGCCGAGAATCCTCGCGAAGCGAATGCGCTGCGCCTGGGATCCGGATCCTCGGATACGGGTTAGAGGATCCCTCCCTCAACTTGGATGAGTTTTGCCTGATTAAACCGCTGGCGGAAGATCCCAGCTCAGTGTCTGCAAAGTTTATAGTGGCGGGGAAAACTAGTACTGTGCGCCTACCAATGCCGGGGCAACATAATTTATTAAATGCGGCAGCAGTGTTCCTCGGAGCTCAAATTGCCGGTTTTTCTGCGCCAGAAATTGCACAGGCTTTAGGGGATTTCGAGGGAACCGCGCGCCGGTTTGAAACCAAAGGTGAGGTTGAACGGATCCGGGTAATCGATGACTACGCTCATCACCCCACTGAGGTGGAAGCCCTCATGCACCAGGCGCGCGAGGCCGCCGGGGAAGGACGCGTTCTGGTGCTCTTTCAGCCGCACCTGTATTCGCGCACCCGCAATTTTGCTTCCCGCTTTGCCCAGGCGCTTGATATGGCTGATCAAGTAGTTGTGTGCGATATTTTCCGGGCACGGGAAGATCCGATCGCGGGGGTCACTTCCCGCTTAATCACAGACAAGATGCAGCACGGCTCCTACTTGGGGGATCGGGATGAGGCGGCGCGCGTCCTCGCTAATACGGCTGAGCCCGGGGATTTGATCTTAACCGTGGGAGCGGGAGACGTGACCGCGGCCGGTGGGCTGGTTTTAGAGATTTTAGCCTCGAGGTTCGCGCAGTGACTTCCCGCAAATCTTCTTTTTCGCGCCGCTCTAAAGCCACCGAAGTATCAAAAAATACTCGGGTACGTACTAATCGCCACCCGGCAAGCGCAGGAAAAAAAGCGGTGTCCCGCTCGCGTTCTTCGCAAGTGACTTTAGCTTCCAAAGATCGAGCAGTGGTATCCAGCGGGCTGGAGCAGCGGCGCGCAGAAATTGCGCAGATCAAGCGGCGCAAGCGACTGCGCCGGGGCGGTATCGGGGCGCTAATCGTGATAATCATAGTGGCCTTAGGCTACCTGTTCTGGTTTTCCCCGGTTTTTGCCTATGATCCGGGCAAAACGCGAGTTGTAGGTGCCAGCGAACAAGTTTCCGCGGGACAGGTCAAAGAAGAACTGTCGACCTATGCGGGAAGACCTTTAATGCGGGTACCTACGGGTCAGGTGGGCGCAACGCTTAAAAAAGACAATCCGTGGATTAAACAGATAGAGGTTAACCGGGAGTTTCCCCGGGGGATGGTGGTGTATTTGACGCTGCGAAAACCGGTGGCTAAAACCGCGCAGGGAGCAGTGGTTGATCTAGAAGGGAAAGTATTTCCAGCTAAGGGATTCGCTGTAGCCAATCTGGTGACGGTAGCTAGTTCTTGCCCCGCCAGCGATAATCGGGATTGTTTGAAATCGGCAGCCAGCGTGGTGGAATCATTGCCACCGGAAATCAAAAAGAAAACTAAACAGTCACAGGCGGTACGGCCAGAAAATATAGAGCTGCAATTGGTATCGGGGCAAAAGGTTATTTGGGGTGCCAGTAAAGATAATCAAAAGAAAGCACAGGTGCTGTCGGTGCTTATGCAACGCGGAGGCAGTGTCTATAACGTGACCGATTACGCTCACCCTACGATAATCGGGTAAGGATTGCTGCGCAGTAACGGGAAAGCAAGTTCACCAGTGGTAAATAGAGTTTTTGCTACCGATTCTATGGTCTTAGCGTAAAAATCGGTCAGCGCCCACTATGGGGTAGGCTTTGAGGGAGAAATGAAGGGAGAAAATAGTCCATGAGCAAGAGCGCTAGCGATATACCGGCATATCGATACACCGCCCAGATGGCAGGGCAAATCGAGGAAAAATGGCAAAAACACTGGTTAGACCACGGCACTTTCAATGCCGATAACCCAGTGGGTTCCCTAGCCGGTCCCCTGGCAGACAAGGATCCTTTCTTCGTAATGGATATGTTCCCTTATCCATCAGGCAAAGGCCTGCATGTGGGACACCCGCTAGGCTATATCTCCACCGATGTCACGGGACGGTTCCAGCGGATGCAAGGGAAAAACGTCCTCTACACCATGGGGTATGACGCGTTTGGTTTGCCCGCGGAGCAGTACGCGGTAACTACCGGGCAACATCCGCGCAAGACTACCCGCGAGAATATCGCGACTATGCATCGCCAGTTGGCGCGCATTGGGCTCTCCCATGATCAACGACGCTCTTTCGCTACTATTGATCAGGATTATTACCGCTGGACACAGTGGATTTTCCTACAGATTTTCAACTCTTGGTACGACGTGGAGGCTACCCGCCCAGATGGAGGCAAAGGCGCGGCTCGTCCTATTAAAGAGCTAATTGAAAAGTTTGCCAGCGGGGAAAAACCGCTGCCGCGCGGTAAGCAATGGAAAGACCTCAGCGCCAAGCAGCGCGAGGATATCCTCGAGGATTACCGCCTGGCATACCTTTCTTACGCACCTGTTAACTGGTGTCCAGGTCTGGGGACGGTGTTAGCGGACGAGGAAGTAACCTCCGAGGGACGTTCTGAACGCGGTAACTTCCCAGTGTTCCGTTCACATCTGCGGCAATGGATGATGCGGATTACTGCCTATGGCGACCGTCTGATTCAAGATCTGGCCACTTTGGATTGGCCGGAAAAAGTGCGCACAATGCAGGAAAACTGGATTGGCCGCTCCCAAGGCGCGACGGTAACTTTCCAGGTAGATACGGAAAAACTGCAGGTCTATACCACCCGTCCCGATACCTTGTTTGGAGCCACCTTCATGGTGGTAGCTCCCGAGCACCCAATTCTTTCCGGTTTGGCACAAAGTGAACTTCCCACGGGCGCACTCCCAATTCCCGCCCAGTGGCCTGCAGATACTCGCAAGGCTTGGACGGGCGGATATGAAAATCCGCAGCAGGCAGTACGCGCCTACCAACAACAGGCAGCTGCCCGCAGCGAGCGCGAACGCGGCGAAGATGCCCACGAGAAGACCGGGGTATTTACCGGTTTGTTTGCTACTAACCCGGTCAATAATCGTCCGATTCCGATTTTCACCGCCGACTACGTGATGATGGGCTACGGTACTGGCGCGATTATGGCAGTTCCGGCTCATGATCAGCGTGACTGGGATTTTGCGAAGAAGTTTGACCTGGACATTATTTACACGATTACTCCCGCGCCAGATGCAGATAAAGATGCTGCTTGGATCGGGGATGGGGTGATCCAGAATTCGGCTAATGACCAGATTAGCCTTAACGGATTAGGTAAAACGGAAGCAATTAAGAAAATTACTTCCTGGCTAGAAACTGCCGGATTGGGGGAAGCTGCCACCACTTATCGGCTGCGTGATTGGCTATTCTCCCGTCAGCGCTACTGGGGAGAGCCTTTCCCTGTGGTTTATGACGAGGACGGCGTGGTGCACGCCCTTCCGGAATCCATGCTGCCCCTGGACTTGCCGGAGGTAGATAATTTCTCTCCACGCACTTTTGCGCCTGACGATGCGGATTCGCAGCCGGAAGCTCCTCTGGGGCGCGCCACCGACTGGGTAAAAGTGGAACTGGATTTGGGGCAGGGCAAACAAACCTATTATCGGGACACTAACGTGATGCCTAACTGGGCGGGTTCTTGCTGCTACGAGCTACGCTACCTCGATCCAGGGGAGAAGGATTTCCTGGCTAAGGCGGAAAATGAGCGTTACTGGATGGGACCGCGCGAGGGCGCATCCTCGGGAGGTACCGATCTATATGTAGGCGGTGTAGAACACGCGGTTCTTCATCTGCTTTATGCGCGTTTTTGGCACAAAGTTCTTTACGATTTGGGTCATCTTTCTAGCAGTGAACCTTTCCATAAGCTGTTTAACCAAGGCTATATCCAGGCTTATGCCTATACAGACAAGCGGGGGGCGTACGTTCCCGCTGCCGAAGTAGCAGGTGATGAAGCCAGTGGTTTCAGCTACGAGGGACAGCCGGTGAAACGCGAATACGGCAAGATGGGTAAATCCTTGAAGAATATCGTTACTCCCGACGATATTTGCGACGAATACGGGGCGGACACTTTCCGGGTCTATGAAATGTCGATGGGGCCGCTGGATATGTCGCGGCCTTGGGAAACTCGGGCAGTGGTCGGTTCCCAGCGTTTCTTACAGCGACTATGGCGCAATGTGGTTGATGAGAACACTGGAGAGGTAACCGTTAGCGAGGACGCGCCCGATTTGGAAACCCAACGTGCCCTGGCCAAGGCGATTGCGGCGGTAACCGAAGACTACCGGGAAATGCGTCTTAACCTGGTGGTTTCGGATCTGATCGTGCTCAATAATCACTTGACTGGGCTGAAAGCGGTTCCTCGGGAAGCCGTAGAGGCATTGGTGCTAATGATTTCTCCGCTGGCTCCCCATATTGCCGAAGAACTTTGGAATCGGCTGGGGCACTCTTCCTCGTTGGCACGTGAACCTTTCCCGGTAGTAACCGATGAATCTCTACTGGTAGAAGAGGAAATCACGGCGGTGGTACAGATTAACGGCAAGGTGAAGTACCGCTTGCAAGTACCGCAATCTATATCAGGCGAGGAGCTAGAAAAACAGGCACTGGAAACCGAAGTGGTGCAGCGCACCCTTGCAGGAAGCGAACCTTTGAAGGTGATAGTGCGAGAACCAAAATTGGTGAACGTAGTAATAAGGAAAAAGAAATAAATAGAAATAAGTGCCCTGAATAATCTGCGTGAGCTATAGACTAATAGGTAAGGGCTCTTTGGTATTACCTTGTTTTAATTTTAAGGAGCAAACTTGAGTTTCGAAACCTGGACGCTGAAAGCGGGCGAAGACTCGGTATCAATCGCCAAAATCGGGGCAACTGTCCTGGATTGGCAGGTAGAAGACCATTTTCAAGACATTTCCGATTTTCCTTTGCCTCCCGATGGTGCTTACCCTCTAAAGCAGCGTAAGGTACACGTACTAGACGGGTATCGTGACGCGCAAGAGGCGCGGGAAATGAATGGTTTCCGGAATGCGGTTATGGCTCCTTGGTCAAATCGTTTACGTGATGGCAAATATAGTTTCCAAGGACGCGAGTATGATTTCGCAGGGAAAACCGTGGGCGGTTCGCTGGCGTTACATGGTTTGGTTGCAGATCAACCTTTTGAGTTAGTTGAGGCGGGGGAAGACTTCCTGCGAGCAAAGGT
The DNA here is from genome assembly GCF_902489465.1 of uncultured Varibaculum sp. Classification (GTDB taxonomy): domain Bacteria; phylum Actinomycetota; class Actinomycetes; order Actinomycetales; family Actinomycetaceae; genus Varibaculum. The sequence continues at coordinate 44,742 of NZ_CABTZZ010000008.1, forward strand.
TCAAGTCCCAAAGCTCGAAGCCTATCCCTTTGAAGTGGAAGTGGAAGTTGCCTATCGGATATGCGCTGATCCCCATCGACTCTCCCTAGATATAATGGCCAGAAATAATGGTGAGGCAGACGCGCCGATTACCTTGGGGTGGCATCCCTACCTGGTGTGTCAAGCAGGCAGCGCGGAAACTACTAAAATCACGGTGCCTTCCCAAGTTCGTATCCAAACTGATAAGAATCTGATTCCTAAACCGGGAATAAAAGGATTTTCCACCCAAGCTTATCCAGTTACTTTGGTGCACCGCCGCGACATTGACTGGGGAATGACTTCCCTAGTGGCTGAAGATGGGGTGGCTACCGCCTTAGTTGACCATGTGGATGGTTCTCAAACTGCCGTAGAGTTGATTGGGGCTCGCCAGGGGCTGGGCTTAGGATCTTTCCAGATCTATACCGGTCAGGATTTGGCATATCGGCGGGGCATCGCGGTAGCGGTAGAACCTCTGTTAGCGATGACGGATGCTTTTAACCGTCCAGAATGCGAAGGCGTAATTACGGTGGCACCGGGACAAGTGCAAGAGTTTCACGCTGCCCTGGAGCATCGCAGTCCCCTTAACCGGCAGTAGACTCTCACTTAAGTAGTTTTCTTGGTGGCGAATCCTTAGCCCGGATTTAGCCACCGGTGTCGCTGACCTCGATAAGGATTGCGCAAACCGAGCCCCGCTGAAAGCTTAGTCTCATTTTCAAAGAAAGATTCGTTCCTGAGTATTTCCTTTTGTTAAACTGACAGCACCCTTGGAACTAAAAGGGTATGTCCCCCGGGCAGTAATGTCGCTGTCCTTTGATCAGTACTCAGAAAGACACGAAGAAGTGAAGAAAAGTTTAAAACGTTTGCTGCGTTCTTGTGCCGTTTTCCTATTTTCTGCCTCGTTATCTATAGGGGCTCTGGGGAGTATTTCCCTAGCTCACGCTGCGGACACGGATTTATTAAATGTTGCATTCGGGGGATCTTTAGAGAGCGGAGGGTTGACCACCCAGGCGGATGAAATCCTCAAAGGAGCAGTGACCCGCAAAGATGGGGGAGAAACTCAAGAAACCGGCAAGATTGTTTTAGCTGGGGGTAACCAGGGTCTTTTCTATACCAGTGCTCGCACTTCGGGCACGGGTACGGTGTTTTTTACTCTAGGCGAGGGGGTTGCTACTAACGGCTTTACCGCTGAGGTGAAATATACTCCGCAGGCGAACCAAAATAATCTTGCTACTATTTTTTCTGCCGGCGGCAACCTTTTTGTGCGGTATGTTGATGCCGGTCACTTGGAATATGGTCTGTCGTATCAACAAGGAGGACGTTGGACAGACACCAAACAAACTATTTTGGCTCCACCAGCTGGGAAAGAACATGCGCTATCGGTGACTGTTTGGCCTAAAAACGGGGGCACCGCGGTAAGGGTTGCCGTAGACGGAAACGAGTATCCAGAGATTGTAAGCCCTGCGCCGGCGGCGGTTTCAAACGGTTTAGAGTCAAAGTTCGGGTTCGGGGCGGAAGTGCATACGGCTCCCAATGCCCAAAATAGAGGGCTGAAAGGTAGTTTGCAGGCGTTACGTTTTACCCCAGCAAATAGTTACAATTACCAGGACGGATTTGAATTTCAGCCCGCCGAAAGTCAGGAGGGAAATCCCGATGACGTTCCCTGTGCCGCCTGGGAAGAAATCGAACCAGCAACTCAAATTGCGGTAAGTCCCGCTGACTGTCGCGAACATATTTTGAAAAAAGCATCCTTAGTCAGGCCTACTAAGGAGCAGTTACGCTGGCAAGAACAAGAATTAACGGCGTTTATTCATTACGGGGTTAACACTTTCTACAATCAAGGTTGGGGGCATGGTACCGAAGATCCTCAGCGTTTCGCGCCCACGGATTTAGATGTTGACCAATGGGTAAAGAATCTGGCAGAGGCAGGTTTTGGGACAGTCATTTTAACTGTCAAGCACCATGATGGATTCTTGCTATACGATTCGCGCTACACTGATCACGATATCGGCTCTTCGGCAGTACCAAACGCCGATATTCCCCGAGATGTAGCCAAGGCCGCGAAAAAATATGGGATGCGGGTAGGATTCTATCTGTCACCTGCTGATTCGAGTGCAGAAATTAAGGGGCTCTTTGGAAACGGATCGGCAAAAACCGAGCGCACGATTCCCACCCTAATAGACGGGGATGACCGTTCTGGAAAAATAGATAAGTTCTATAAATACCCGGCAACTGATTATGGGGAGTATTTCCTGAATCAACTCTACGAAGTGTTGACTCAATATGGCGACGTTGACGAAGTTTGGTTTGATGGCGCTGCCGGTAACACCGATAAACATGAGCTTTTTGATTATTCTGCCTACTACGATTTGATTCGCCAATTGCAGCCGAATGCGGTTATCGCTGTGGGCGGCCCCGACGTACGTTGGATCGGTAATGAGGAGGGTCGCGGACGCGCAAATGAGCCCTCAGTTATTCCGGTCAAACAGCTTGAGTCCGGGAAAATTGATATTAGCGGACAAGCGGGGCACTTTAACCAAAACTTGGGCAGCGATGATCAAATAGTTAATGCGGTTCGCAGCGGGGGAGCGCAATATCTACGCTGGTGGCCAGCAGAAGCAGATATGAAGCTTACCAGGGATTGGTTCTGGCAGATTGATGCGGATGAAGATAATTCAACCGTTAAATCTGGCACAGCGTTATGGAACAAATACCTAGAAAACGTGGCTCGTAACTCGGTAATGCTTTTGAATGTACCTCCGAATAAGACTGGGAAATTTTCCGCTAACGAGATAAAAGCTTTACAAGATTTTGCGGTTGAACGGCGAAAGGCTTTCGCACTCGACCATGCTTTAGGGCGACCGGTTAACGTAGGCGGGGAAAACACTAGGGTTTACACCGATAATAATCTGCGCACGGGTGGACAAGCTTTCACTGGGGAAACCAGCTTTGAGGTTGATTTAGGAGCAGAAAAAACTGTTAACTATGTTTCCTTGGCGGAAGATACTTTAAATCACGGCCAAAACATTCAAAGTTTTGTGATTGAGAAAGAAACTGCTGACGGATGGCAGCCGGTGAAGATCAACCGTAATTCCGCTACCGGCACTGTGGGGGTTCGCCGGATTGTGCAACTGGCTGCGCCTGAGACGGCACAAAAATTCCGGGTTCGGGTAACGGACAATCGCGGACCATTTGCTCTTTCAGATTTGCGGCTTTTTGGAAGTGCAAATCAAGATCCGGAAGTGCAACTGGATTATTATATCGATCCTGCCGCTAAGGAAGCCGGACTAGGTACTTTAGCTAGTCCCTTTAACTCCTTAGAACAGTTAAGAGGATTGCGTTTACCTAAAGGCGCGAAAATTCATTTGAAGTCAGGTGCCGTCTTCGGGCAATCGGATCTACGCTATTACGGTTTTGGCACGGAAGAAGAGCCCATAATAGTGGATGTTTATGGAGGCAATCAGCTTCCTAAAGTAGGTGAAGGAACCGCTTGGGACGAGTTCGCTCCTAAGATACCAGCTGGCTGGCAGCTCAATCTACCTAAGCCACAAAAACCGGATGCCAAAATTGCGGCTAGTGGGTGGCAAGATGTTCCGGATAGTAGCGATTGCGAACAAGGAACAGTCAGTCAGTCCCGCACCGTCACCACCACTGATTACCGTTGGGATACCACTAAATGGATTCTCGATGACGCAAATGCTGTGGAAAAGACCGAGACCAGATTGCGAGAGATGACCGCAGCCGAAAAGAGCGCCTGCCCCGGAAATAAACCGGGAGAAAGCGGCGGAGAATCAGACAAACCAGGAACGAATCCTCCTGGAGAAAAACCAGGAACAGCAAGCAAACCGGGGACAACCGCCCCGTCTGGGGTGACGAATACGTCCAATAGCAAACAAAAATCCAATGCTCAGCAAAAAGAGGCGAATCAGCAGGTACGGAATCCGGATTTGGTAAATACCGGGACTTCCGCGGGCGAATTATTGCTATTAACTCTGCTAGGGATGCCTTTGGGGCTAACTTTGGTTCTGGTGAACAACTTCCGCTCTAAGCAGCGTTGATGGTGCCTAGAGCGGCAAAAATAACAGGTACTTTTGGGGGGATACTTCCCCTAAAGTACCTCCTTAAATAGGTTTGATTGGGCAGTGGTAGCGCGATTGTGGGATTGCGAAACAGGAAGGTGCAGGAAATGTTTAACCGGTCTAAAAAGGTTTTTAGCCTTTTAGGGGCAGGCGCTCTGGCGCTAGCGGCATTATTGCCAGCCGGCATCGGGACAGCAGAGGCTGCAGAGCCGACTAATCACGCATTAGTAGCAAAAGGAGGCAGCGTTAGTGCTTCCGGGAATGAAGTTGCTGATAAATGGCAGGCAGCAGCCGCTATCGATGGTAACGACAGCGGCGATTCTCGCTGGTCATCCAATCACAGTGACCAAGCCTGGATTGCGGTACACCTAAAAGAAGCCATCAAAATCGACCACATAACTATTAAATGGGAAGCTGCCTGTGCCGCCTCCTATCATTTAGAGGTTTCAAATGACGGAACCACTTGGGAAAAAGCCAGCGACACTATCCGCCCTCAGTGTTCCAGCACAGATACCCAAAAACTCAATGCGGCTACCGCTAATGGAACTTGGAAATACGTGAAAATGCAGGCCGAGAGCCGCACCCCTTTCCAAGGAATTAAATACGGGGTCTCCCTATACGAATTTGAAGTATGGGACGCGGCGGAACCGGTAGCTCCAGCCCAACCTAATTTGATTCCATTGCCTGCGGAAATGACCCCCGGGGAAGGCGGTTTCGAATTAGGTACAGATACTAAAATCAAAGCCGATTCCGCTTCTAAAACGGTAGCGGAGATGACCGCCAAAACTATGCGTGCCTCCACCGGATTTCCCCTGCCAGTGGGCAAAGACGGACAAATCAGTTTACGGGTAGACACCGCTCTAGACACCACCGGTTTAACCAGTGGAAATATCGAGGAAGCCTATAGCTTAAAGGTCAGTGAAAACGGGATAGAGATTGTAGGAAAATCTGCGCAAGGCGTTTGGAACGCTACCCGTACCCTGCTGCAACTATTCCCCGCCTTTATCTATTCTCCACATCAGGTAAACAGCCAGTGGCTAGCCCCCGCGATTACGGTCAAGGACGCGCCCCGGTTTGCACACCGCGCGATACAAGCCGATGTCGCCCGCTCGTTCCTCACAATCGCTGACTTAAAACAAATGATTGACACTTTTGCCAATGTGAAAGGCTCCCGTTTACATCTACACCTTTCAGATGATCAGGGTTGGCGGCTGCAAATAACCAATGAGGGACGCAAAGCTGGGGACACTATCGACTACACCAAGCTCACCGAGGTTTCCGGCAAAACCGCAATGAACTGGAACTCGGAAGCCTATTCGTTAAAGGATTTAACCGGCTCTAGTCAGCAGGCCGACGATAATGTAGTCGAATTGGGCCATCACGGTTTCTACACTCAGGAAGAATATAAAGAACTAGTTAAATATGCGGCCGAGCGTTTCGTAACGATTCAGCCCGAGTTTGATATGCCCGGACACACCAATGCAGCGCTAGCCGCCATCCCGCAATTAAACTCTGCCAACTCCTCTCACAATGGCACTGTAGATGCCGATGGCAACGCCATCACCGATCCTGCTAAATGGCAGGTTGCCCCCGCTAATGGAACGGGAGATGTGGGTTATTCCTACCTGGATCCAGACTCAAAGCACACCCAGTATTTTGTTCGCCACGTATTTAAACAACTGGCTGCGCTGACTCCCGGTAAAACTATTCATATTGGAGGGGACGAATCCCACGATATGGTTGCCAAACTTGGGAAAGACAAATTCAATGAGTTTCTAGACATGTCCGCGCAAGCAGTTCGTGATCAAGGCAAATCTCCAATCGGATGGAATGAAATAGCCTCAAACACGCTACAGCCTGGGGACTTGGTACAGTATTGGACCGGTAATACCGCTAACACGAAACGAGCAATCCAAAACGAGGGCGTTAAAGTCGCGGTATCGAACGCCTCGACCGCCTATATAGATATGAAATATGGAGTTCCCGGTGGCAACAGTATTGGTTTAACCTGGAGCGGAACTGGAGATTTCGATAAATACTATAACTGGGACCCGGCACAAGTAATCAAAGGGATCCCCGAAAGCAGCATTGTAGGGACAGTAGCCGTGCAATGGTCAGAAACTATTCGCGGGGCATACCAGGCAGAATGGTTAATGTGGCCGCGCTCAATCTCTCACGCGGAAGTAGCCTGGACTCCACAAGTGAAGAGAAACGTAAACCAGTTCAAACAGCGCATGGCGGCTATGGGAGATAGGCTCACTGTTTCGGCAGTGAACTTCTTTGACGGTCCCAAAGCCAATTGGCAAACCGCGTTAGCCGGGGTAGACCAAAAAGTAGCACCCAACCGCTCCATGAATCTTGCAGTAGGCGAGTTTGCGGCTCCCGGCACTGTGAAAAACTCTGAGGGAACGCAAATCACGAAAGCAGGTAACGCCGCTTCCGCCCTCGGGGACACTCCCTTTAGCGCCACTATCGATTGGGGGGACGGCTCCGCGCCCTCACCGGCAATATTCACCCAAAGTCATTCCCGAGATGCCTTACATAGCAGCCCACTATACAAAGTGAGCGGAAAACACCCCTATGCGAATCCCGGAACCTATACCGGTACTATTACGGGCTCAAACGGACAAAAAGCCACCTTTACGGTAAATGTGGCAAATGGCGCCCCCGATCCCAGTGAAAATAGCTCCTGGGACGGAAGTAAAAAACCGACTATCACCATTGAAAAGAATCTCATCCGCCCCTATGAGCGGGTAAAAGTAAAGCTCAGCGGATTTGAACCTGGCAAATATGTAAAACTCGCCTGGAATGACAAAGATCAGTTCTTGGCTATGCCCGGGGCGGATGGAAGCGCCGAATACTATCTGCCGTTCTTTGACAAGGCAGAAAAAGTGTTACGCCCCCAAGACACCGGTACTCATCAGCTTCGTGCCACCCAGATTGGGGCTAATAGAAGTGCCGAAGTCACCGCCACCATTGTGTCTGATCGCGAGGAACTGCTAAACCCAGTTGCGCAATGCCCCACGATGGATGACCCGAATTGCGGATATGAAAGCATTACTGCCTCCTCGCAGGCAGATAATGAACCAAAACCCTCGGGGCCGGTGAGCGCCGCATTTGACGGCGATCCCAATACCTATTGGCATACCCGTTGGGCTGCTCCTGCTGGTACTTTCCCGCACACCGTTACCGCGCAGCTCAAAGCTGCGCCAGAGCAAAAATGCGTGATTACCGGGTTTGAATATACGGCACGCAGCGGGCAAGAAAACTCGCGGGTTAAAGATTTCCGGATTGAAGTATCCGAAAATGGCAGCGACTGGACGAGCGCCATTAGTGGTTCTTTGAAGAATCATGCCGACCCACAAGTATTTAACTTTGCAGCTGACAAACAGCTAAGCGGCAAATACGTGCGGATGGTTCAGCTAAATTCCCAGGCAGGAAATGATTTTGGGGGTGCAGCTGAGATTCGTTTCGGAGCTTTGTGCGCTCAAAACGGAACGGAAGTAACCCCGGTTGCTCCCGTAGCTGAAAAGCAACCCCTAACGGAGCAAGGAAAAGAATATCCCGGATATTTCCTAGTGCCGGCAGTTACGGGGGTTAATTATTACTTAGGTGATGAGCTGCTAACCCCGCAGCAGGCAGTTCCGCTGCCCTATGGAAAAACCAAAATTGTAGCTCGGCCCGCGAGCGACCTATTTAGGTTTAAAGAGGGCACAAAGAGCGAATGGACCCTAGATATGGGCGACGACCCAGGGCAAGTTGATCCGCCGCAGCCGGAAAAACCCGAAAAACCTGCTCCGCAGGTGGTAAAAGGCGATTGGACTGACTCCCCAGGGCAAGAAGCCAGCAATTGTAAGACCTTCAAAGTTATGCAGACCCGCAGCGTTACCACTACCGAATATATTTGGGATGTAGCTGGGGCTAAATGGGTGCTTGATACTGCTAATGCCCAGGTGACTACCGAGAAGGGCGCTCGCGATATGAGCGCAGCGGAAAAAGAAAAATGCGCGCCCTCGCCGGAGGAGCCCAATCCCGATAACCCGAACCCTGATAAACCTGGAAAGCCTGACGGGCAACCAGATACTAAACCAGGAATCGGTAGCGATAGTGGGGCGGTAAAACCGGGCAGCACCGGGTCGAAGCCTAGCGCTAAACCCCGCCAGCAAAACAATACTTCTGCGATGCCCTCCACCGGTGCTTCCAGCGAGCTATCGCTGCTTCTAGCAGCGCTAAGTATCGGATTTGGGGGAGTTTTGCTGCTGAGCCGACACCGAACTCGCAAGTAAAAGTGGAACGGAGCGGCGAGCCATTTCCGAAAGACATATAAGAATCTGAGCAATGAGGCTGGGAAAGGTAAATAAATGAGTAAGGTTAGTTGGAAACGCCGGGCAAATGCCACGGTGGTTACAGCGGCAGTAGCTTTAATGTCGGTGCTAATCCCAGTAAGCAGTGCCCAGGCGCTCGCTAGCGGGGATGTTGCTCTGTGCGCAGACAACTTGGCAGCCGGGAAAACGGTAAACGCCACCAGCCGGGAAGTAGCGGGAGAAAAAGGGCCAGAACTGGCAGTCGATGGCAATATTGGTCCCGATGACAAAGCTACTCCGGCAGTACACAACGTTAAATCTGCCAGTCGTTGGTCTGCCGCCGGAAGTGACAATAACGCTGCCCTGACCATCGATTTTGCCGGAACCGCCAGTATCAATAAGGTGCAACTTTATTGGGGAAACACTTTCGGTAAACCCTACAAGTTACAAGCCAGTAATGATGGCAACACCTGGCGAGATTTAGTAACCAACCAGAACGGTAAAAAAGCTGGAAGCACCGAGCACACCTTTAACGGCAGCGAAAAAATGCGCTACCTGAAAATGCAGATTTCTGGCAAATCACAGCAGTGGGGACTATCGCTGTGGGAAATAGCCGCTTGTGGGAGTTTAGCTTCAGAGCCCACCCCGACAGATAACGAAAATCTGGCTCAGCTCAATCAATTGATTCCCTACCCGCAAAAAGCTGAACTTGCCGGAAATAATTCTCGGTTCACCCTCACCAAAGATAGCGAGATCACTGCCAGTGGCTTAGCAGGGGAGCCCGCTAAATATCTTGCCGAGACGCTAGCGAAATCCACCGGATACAAACTACCGGTATCCGCCACTTCTAGTGCTAAAACCCAGATTAATTACGTTATCAATCCCAGCTTAACCGTCAGTGGGGTAGGCAAGGAACAAATGAATGAAGCCTACACCTTACAGATTGCGCCAAACCGGGTAACCATAACCGCGCGCACTGCCAGCGGGGCGCTATGGGCAACCCAATCGCTGCTGCAATTGCTAGGACCTTGGGCAGTATTTCCCAAAGTTACCGTGGGTTCTTTAATGCCGATACCGGCGATGACTATTCAAGACGGTCCTCGCTATTCTTGGCGCGGGCTAATGCTTGACCCGGCGCGCTCCTTCATTCCCAAGAATGAAGTCATCAAGCTGATGCATTCTATGAGCCGCTTCAAGATGAACACTTTGCATCTGCATCTAAGTGATGAGGGCTGGCGGATTGATATCCCGAATGAGGGCAAAGACGCTGCTGACCCGATTGACTATAGCCAGCTGGCTAAACGGGGAGGCAGTGCCGGTTTACGAGCCGGAGATATTGGTCGCGCACCCCAGGCGGGACGCACCGGCTACTACACCTTGGATGATTACCGAGAAATGGTGGCAACTGTCAATAAATTAGGCATAGCGATTGTTCCCGAGATCGATACTCCCGGTCACACAGAGGCAGCGCTATATTCCATACCGCAGCTGAACTCGGAAAACTCTAATCCCAAGCCAGAGGCCGGCCAAGACACGATTGAGCAGCCAAATTACTCGAAAAACAATATGAAAGTGAATCTGGATGCTTTAAATCCCCACACCTACACCTTTATGCAGCACGTTTTGAAGATTTTGGCGCAAAACTCTAATAACACTTATCTGCATATTGGCGGCGATGAAGCTAACAGTATGGATCACCAGCATTACCTGCAATATATGCAGCAGATTCTGCCCAAAGTAAAAGCCATGAAGCAAACCCCCATCGTTTGGGATGAAGCTTTAAAGAGTGTGGGGGCCGCCGGGATTGCCGACAATGATGGGGTAGTCCAGTGGTGGAACACCGACTCTGCGGCTGGTAATCGCGCCCAGCTACGCAATGATTTCGTAGCTAAAGGCGGCAAATTTATTGTCTCTAACGCCAGCTACTTCTATTATCCCCAACGCGAAGACCGCTCCCATGTGGCACCCAGTTGGGCTTGCCCCGGTGGGGAATGTACTTTGAAACACGCCTATGATGCCCAGCCCCAACAGGTCATGGGGCTCAGTGATGATAAAGGGATCCTGGGGGTCGAGGGCGCAGTCTGGAGCGAGGGCGTGCGCAACTTGGCAGATATTGAGTATCTTGCGTTCCCGCGGTTACTATCTCACGCGGAGATGGGCTGGACAAACCAGGCTAATAAGAACTGGGAACGCTTCCGGGGCGGGGTTGCCCAACAGGCAACTGCCCTAAACGCTACGGACGCCAGTTTCTTTAACGGCTCTCAGGTCGCCTGGCGGATTTCCCCCGCATTATCTCCGCTAGCTACCGATTCCCAAGGAAAGGGAATCGGTAAAGCTAATCGGCAGTTAATCGGATATGTTTCGGCTCCCGGCAAAGGTAACGATGACCTGGATTTGTCTTTGACCCTGACGCCGAAAGAATCCCAAAATGCGATAAATGTGCCGGTAAGTACCACTTTGGATAAAGAATACATACCGGTAAATGGTTCCTATCAAACCGGCAAACAGATGAACTCGGTCTTTAAGGTTTATGCCGACCTGACAAAAGTTCCCAAAGGTAGCTACCAGGCACAACTGAGCGCAAAAGCCAGCGGATTAAAGTCCCTAGACGGTAAGAGTGATACCGGTCTGGCCAGCGCGGTTATTCAGGTTCCATCCCTTAGCGGTCAAACGCCCTCAGAGCCAGGAACTCAAACCAGCCAAAGCGATACCACCTGGGAAAGTACTGAGCGTTCTTTCCCGAAGAGCAGCTATAGTTTTCCCGGAAATGACGGTAAACCTCATAAAGTAACCTGGGATAATCATTCTTTGAAAATAGATGGCGAGCGTCTACAGGTTTGGGCTGGTGAGTTCCATCCTTGGCGAATCCCTTCCCCGCAGGCTTGGCGCGACGTCCTCCAAAAGATAAAAGCCGCCGGATTTAATGCGGTATCTTTCTATTTCTTCTGGGGCGATCATCAAAGCGAAGAGGGCGGTCCCTTCAATTTCGATAAAGGCACTCGCCGCGATATTGACCTTTTGCTGACGATGGCTGAGGAAGAAGGGCTATATGTGATTGCTCGTCCCGGCCCCTACGTCAATGCCGAGATTTCAATGGGAGGCATGCCCGCATATATGACTAACTATGCGGCGTCCTCTTTGCGTTCGACTGATCCGAAAGCCTTGGCAGCCTCTAAGAGCTGGTTGAAAGCCTTTAACAATATCGCGAAGAAACACCTGATTACCGAAGGTGGCGGCTCCATCATTATGTATCAGGTGGAAAATGAGCTGCTGGCAGAAAATCCCAGCACGACCGCATTCCTAAAAGAGCTAAGCAACTTTGTACGCGCTGATGGGATAAATGTTCCCCTGTTTGAAAATGACTGGGGATTGGCAGGACGTTTTGCTCCGAATAAAGCCGGAAACCCGGCGGGTAAATATGGCAGCACTGATTTTTACACCTATGATCGTTATCCCCTGGGCTTCAACTGCGGGGCAGGACGCGGGAACCTAGATGATGTTGAACAGACTTTCCGTAGCCATGAACCGGTAGGTCCGCATTTTATCGCCGAAGGTCAAGGGGGTGCTTTCACCCCTTGGGGAGCAAACTTTACCCCCGAAAAATGTGCCAGTTTCACCGATGGAAACTTTGTGCGCCAGTGGGGGACTGTCCTGGCCGGTAACGGGGTGAAAGCCTATACCTACTACATGATTTTTGGCGGCACTAACTGGGGTTATACCGGTTCTCCCTCCTCTGGTTTTACCAGTTATGACTATGGCGCTGGTATAGACGAAGATCGAACGATTCGGAAAGACAAATTTGGGGCGCAAAAAGAGATTGCCTACTATTTGCAAGCTAATCCCCAATATGTAACCTCTAATCCGGTAGCTAAACCCGATATTAAGAGGGTTAGCGGCGACGCCCAGATTAGAGGGTATCAACGGATTTCTTCCGAGGGCGCAGCGGAGCTTTCAGCTACCGGTAACGGCGGGCGCACTCTGGGGTTTATTTTGAATAACACCAATGACACCAGCACTAATAAGTTTACTTTTGCTTTGGATTTAGCCAACACCTCCGGTGTGGGGGCAAGGTTTAATCACGATGATAGTGACAGCGAACTAAAGTATTCGACGGGTTGGAAGTCAGTTAAGGACGATTCGGCTTGGAAAGGAAGTATTCACGAGGCTAGTAAAGCGGGCGAGGAAGTCGCATTCGAGTTTACCGGCACGGGAATCGAGATTGCGGTAGCCACCGGAACCGATCATGGGAAATTCGCGGTAAAGCTCGATGACCAGGCGGAACAGGTAGTAACTGGTTGGGTGGGAACCGAACAGAATAAACCTACCCAAAAAGTCGTGTTCTCTAAGAGTAATCTTCCTGCCGGTAAACATACCCTGAAGGTGCGGGTGCTGGGGCAAAGCGCCGAGGGATCTACTACTGGAGGCACAAAAGTCCAGCTAGATGCGCTTAACGTCCTAGGAGCCAGCGCCACGCCCTGGGTAGTGGTGAACAATAATGACCCGGCGATTAAATATAATCCCGCGGTTGGGACTGCCTCATCTTGGGAATATGCTACCGGGCAAAACTGGACTAGCGGGGATTATCAAGGAGACGAAACCTATTCTGCCCGTAAAGGTGATTCTTATACCTATGACTTCAACGGGATAGGAATCGATATTATTGGGGCTTTCTCTGGTAATCACGGCATAGCCGAGGTGTTTATTGACGGGAAAAAAGTGGGGCAAACCGAAGAGGACGTCACTAATACCGCGCGCGCCCAGCAGGTTTTATATAGCGTGCGAGGGTTAAGTGCCGGTGAGCACACCTTAAAAGTCCAAGTTACCGGTAAGCCTTTTGCAGGCTCTAAGGGTACTTTCGTATCGCTAGATGCTTTGCGAGTATTCCCCGATAAAGATGCCATAGATCAGTTCAATACCGGAACCAGCGTCAAAGATGGAGAGAACTCTTGGTCGCGGATTCCACAAAAATCGGGAACTGCCCTAACGTTGCATGGTCGGGATGCGTTGCTGATGAGCGCGGATATGAAAATCGCGGGGCAAAAACTGCTGTACACCACCTCGCAGCTATTCGGTTCCCCGATTGCTACCGATAACGCCCAGGTACAGTACCTGCTCGGGTTAGCGGGAGACGACGGGGAAACTCTGCTACGTTACCCGGCTAAACCGCAGTTGAATGCCGGTAAAGGGGTAGAGGTTACCTGGAATGAACAGTATAAGACGCTGCGTTTGAACTATAAGTATTCGGCAGAACCTAGCGATATCACTATCACCCCGGCTGCCTCAGATAGAGCAGCCAGTGCGGGAGATACGCTGCGCTTGCGGATTATTGACCGCACCTACGCGCAAACTACCTGGTTACTAAATACCGGTGAAGGAGGCAGCGGCAAACGTTTAGCGGTCGAGGGGGTAGAGCTAGCTCGCAACTGGAGTTTAAACGGCTCGAATGCCGAGGTTAATGGCACTACTGATTCTAAGAGTCAAACTCCCTATGTGCTGCTTCCTAAAGGCGCAAAGAGCGCGAGTTGGAATGGAGGCAAAGCGGGAATAAGTGAAACCGAGGGTGTCTATGCCGGTTTCACCAAATTTATTCCGCAGATGCTAACCTATGAGCCGCCCCAGCTAAAGTGGGTGAAACAGGAGGGCGCTCCGGAAAAGGAAATCAATTTTGACGATAGCGCCTGGCAGGTGGCTGACGGTAAACAGCGTAACCAAAAATGGCAAGCCCCCAGCGGGAATGGACTGGTGCTTGACTCCAATTATTACGGTTTCTATGAAGGCTCCGTATGGTATCGCGCTACCTTTGTGGCCAGCAGTGATTCCCCAGTTATTAGTCTGAACGCTAACGGCGGTTCCGGAGTTCCCGGGCATGGCAAGAATCCCGCCTTTATGCAAGTGTGGGCAAATGGGAAGTCGCTGGGCGCTCGCAGCGCCGCTGGCACCGACCAGTCTTTTACCGCTAAAGGAATCAAAGCCGGCGATAAAGTAGTCTTAGCGGTGCTAGTAAATAACCTGGGGCAAAACCTGGACTGGTCAGATAATGGGTTATCACGCCAAAATCGGGGATTGTATTCAGCTACTATTCCCGCTCAGGACGGGAAAGTTACCTGGAAGATTCAAGGCGCTGCCGATAAGAGTGGCACTAAAGATAAAGCGCGTGGTCTTTACAATAACGGTGGTTTATACGGCGAGCGTCAAGGCTGGCATCTGCCAGGTCTAGATGACTCGAAGTGGACCGCGGCCACTGATATGCACGCGGACGAGGCCGGGGTTACCTGGTATCGATCCACTTTCGATTTAAACGTCCCTAAAGATGCCGATGTAGCTTTCCGCTTAGAGGTGTTATCGCGGCGCTTCGGCAATACCCAGCAGACCCGAACCGACCATTCTCAGGCGTTATTGTTTGTCAATGGCTGGAATACCGGTATCTATATCGGTGATATCGGGCCGCAGGATTCCTTCACTATCCCGGCGGCTTTCCTTAATCTAAACGGCAAGAACACGGCGGCAATTGCGGTTATTGGTAAAGAAGCTGATGCGGGGCCAGAAAACGTAGTACTGCGCGCGGTTCATCTTTCCCAGATGAATGCCTTAGCACCAGTAACTGCACAAACGGATAACCCGGGGGAAGTAGAACCGGAAACCCCGGACACCCCGGATAAACCGGATACCCCAGATAAGACAGAAAAGCCTAATCCTTCCCAGCCGGATAATCCGCAAAATCCAGCTACTCCTTCTAAAGAGGCGGCTCCTACGGAAAATGCGAAAACCCCCTCCTCGAAAGGAAAAACTGTTAAAGAGGGGCTGGGGCGTACCGGTACCGAGGGTATTTCCGCTTTATTAATCGCGCTATTGGCATTGGGGGTAGGAATCGGGGTGCGTTATCGCCAGCGATGGCTGGAAGATAATTAACCAAATTGGTGGGGTGAAAATCCAATTGAGGTTTTCATCTCACCGCTTTATAGCCTGAGTAAACACCTAGGGTTAGGGCTTGCTCATCTGGATGAAAATCGAAAAGATTAAGAGAAGTAATCACTTTCGGGATGTTTTTGCCGGCGTTGGTAAACTCCGCAGAAGGTGAGCATTTACGACAATGAGGTTTGAAATAATGTTACGAATAGCGAGACGGCGTTTTAAGGCTCTAGCAGCAGGTTTTTCGGTGGCTTTGACTTCAATGGCGCTGATGCCGCTGGCAACCGCGCTTCCCGCCGAGGCCGCTTCTGGCCAGTTTAGCTATAACACCGTAGTTAAATACGGTGACGATGGGGTTACTAACTATCGGATTCCCGCAGTAATCAAACTGGGTAATGGTGATTTATTAACCGCCTATGATGCTCGCCCCGCAAATGGTGATGCCCCGGCGCCCAACTCGATAATGCAAAAACGCTCTACCGATGGGGGAGCGACCTGGCAATCGCAAACTGTTATTGCCCAAGGTAAGGGCACCACTATGGATGACCCCAATAAAGAGGGATTCTCTGATCCGACCTACATTTACGATAAACAAACTGGGCACCTATTTAACTTCCATGTGCATTCCTATGACGTAGGGTGTAATCCCAATGGAACTCTAGAAAATGACGAGTTTAGCAACCGCAAAGTACAGGGGGTGAGCCTGTCAGTTTCTACCGATAATGGAGCCAGCTGGACGGAGCGTTACGGAAACTCTCCCGATGCAACGCGGGGACTTACTGCCGCGGTTAAACAGCCCGGATATCCCTGCGGGTTTGCGGCTTCTGGACACGGTATCCAGCTGCAGCATCAAAGCGGTGCTAATACGGCAAAGAATGGACGCCTAATCACCCAGTTTATTGCCGGTAAACCGGGTACTTGGGCAGCCTACTCGGTGTATTCCGATGACCACGGTAAAACCTGGAAACGTGGCTCCACCATCGGCACAGATATGAACGAAAACAAATTGGTGGAACTGTCCGATGGTACGCTCTTATTGAACTCCCGGATGAGTAACAAGGCGGGATACCGCTATATCGCCAAGAGCACCGATGGTGGGGAGACCTGGACTGATCTGCAAATAGAGCGGTCCCTAGTTGATTCCAAGACCCCGGGGCGTAATGCCTCGATTATCCGTAGGTACCCGGACGCTCCCTCCTCAGACCCCAAATCTAAAGAGCTTTTGTATTCCGGGATGGCTGATAGCGGTAAAACTCTCGCAGTGAGCTATTCCTATGATGACGGTAAAACCTGGCCGATTCGTAAACTCTATTGGAATGACAAGGCCGCTTACTCTGATCTAGTCGCGATTGATACCCAAAGCGGTAAATACGGAGTAGCTTTCGAAGAAGATCACCAGATTGGTGGTAACTACTTTGAAACTATTCATTTTGGCACTTTTGACACTAATTGGTTGAACCCAGTAAAAATTTCTCTAGCTGATGCAAAAGTAGCAGCGGAAGCGGGTAAAACTGTCGAGATTCCAGTTAAGGTTAGCAATGACGACGGGAAAGAGGTCGTTCCCCTAGCTACCGCGGTAAAACTGGCGTTGCCAAGCGGGTGGAAAATGGAAGAAAGCGTCTTGGCGCAAGAACTTCATCCCGGAACCTCCGAAACTGTAACTTTACGGGTTAGCGTTCCGGCTAATGCTGCCCAAAAAACCTATTATCTCGACTCTAGTCTGGAATACGGCAATGTTAAGCTGCGCGGGGACGTGGAAATCAAGGTTACCAACCCCAATATAATTACTGACCCTACCGGTTCGGTTGGCGTTGATTTTGAGCTTACTAATCCCAAAGCCGATGGAACTTGGGCTGTGGGCGACAAAATGATTTTCACTGTTAATGTAACAAACCTACTTGCAGAAGATAAGTCCTTCACTGCTACTGACTCCAATTTGGATACCGGATGGGCAGGCTGTAGGTGGAGAAGTATCTCGGCGGGAGCTACCTTGCCGTGCGCAAACCGCACCCACACGGTCACCCAGGAAGATGTCGACGCCGGATTCTTTACTCCCTCCATTGCTTACAAATATCAAAATCCTGGTTATTCTGGCGCTGCTACCCAGTTAGATCCGGTTAAGGGAAGCAGAATTCCTATCTTTGCCAGTCACGTTCAGGTAACAGATTTGGCAGTAGCGGGAACTAAAGACAAATATGATGTGGGCGATAAACTAGTGTTTACCCCGAAAGTGCAAAACGTGGGACAAATCCCGGTAGATGTCCAGCTGAACGGGGAAAACTTTACGCTATCTTGCCATAACGAGAACGGAAAGCTGGATAAGGGAGGTACCTTCTCTTGTACCGCCAGTGACTATGTAATAACTAAAGAAGATATTATTCGCGGCAGCTTTACTCCCAAGTTCAAAGTTAAAGTAACTGATGGGAATAAAGTTCTCCAAGAGTTCACCTATAGCGGGAAAGAAATCCCGCTTCCCTCTGATAATCCGATTGCTACTAAACTTCCCCAAACGATTCCCTCTTTGGATTCTTGGAAAACCAATACCAATGCAAATGATGTGTTCAAACTAAGCCCGGACACGGTAGTTTACTATCCGGCCGGTTTTGAAGATCAAGCTCAGATCGTGGTACAAGAGCTAAACGCCTACCTGAAAGCGGCGGGTCAGACGCAAACTGTGCGGGCACAAGCCGCCGGTGGGGCAACTCCGAAAGCCCACGATGTGGTCATCACCCTAGATGCTGCGCAGCAAAACAAACTAGCAGAGGAAGGGTATAGCCTCCAGATTGGAGCTCAAGGGGTAAATATTACTGCCGCGCAAAAACGGGGAGCATTTTGGGGTACGCGCACTCTGTCGCAAATGCTGCGCCAGCAGCTAACCCTGCCCTATGGCAGCGCCATTGATCAACCTCAGCAGCGTGAGCGTGCCGTCACTCTATGTGCTTGCCGGATTAAGAATCAACCAGATTATATTCACCGGATGCTCACCGATATGGCTGACCTGAAGATGAATCAGGTAGTTTTAACTGCCAAGATGGAGTCAGCGAAAGAGCCGGTCACCAATAACTACTCCTATTACACTAAAGAAGAGTTAAAAGGAATTGTTGCTTACGCCGACAAATTGGGTATTGAAGTAGTTCCCCAAATGGGAGCCCCGGGACATATGGATCCCAAGATTCATAACCTGCCTCAGTATCAGCTTAAGAAAACCGATGGCACTTTGGATAATGACCGTCTAGATATCACTAACCCGGAAGCCGTCGCTTTTTATAAGCGCCAAATTGATGATTACCTGGATGTATTCCCCTCCAAGTATTGGCATATGGCAGGGGATGAGTATATGTACCGTTCCGCCTACAAGAATTACCCGGTATTTGGACCTGAGGGAGTAAACGGTCCCAAACTGTTCGTAGATTTCATTAACGATATTAATAAGCATGTGAAATCTAAGGGTAAGACTTTGCGAGTTTGGAATGACGGATTAAAACAAGAAAATATTGATTCCCTGGATAAAGATATCGTGATCGATATGTGGCAGGGGGGTCTCAGTCCGCAAACCATGATTGATAAAGGACATAAAGTCAATAACACCAATTACGATCTCTATTTCTCCCGAGAAATGGGCTGGCGGATTCAAAACAGTGGCGCAGCCGCTATATACAATGACAAAGGGTTTACTGCCGGTACTTTTAAGAGCGGAAAAGTAGCTGATGATAATCCTGGAAACCTGGGGATTAAGCTCTCGATATGGCCTGATACTTCCATATATCAAACCGAAAATGAAGTAGAGATGGAAACCTTTGAGGCTTTCCGCTTAGTGTCCCAGCTAGGCTGGCAAGGCTCGCGCCCCTGGAAAGATGGCAAGACTTTTGTAGACTTTGCAAAAGCGCTAGGACATGCACCTAACTGGGAGAATGTTAATCGGCGTCCCTTAGAGGACGGGGTGTATGCCTTCACTAGCTCCGGGTTACGCTTAGATGCTTCTGAAAATCGCGAACCAGACGCAATTAGCTATTCATCCGATCAATGGCAGATAACCCATACCTATGACCACTACTACCAGTTGAAGTCGGTTAGAAGCGGTAAATGCCTCAGCATGGATGTGGGCAAACAGCGTTTCAATGGCAGCGGACGTCAGTACGCTACTGCAGATTTGAATGTAGTTAACGAAGTTGGTGCCCGTCCCGCCTTAGTCGAGTGCGTAAACGATATTGACCAGAAGTATCACACTGGCGCCTGGAAGAATAACTCTTCAACCAGTAAACGCAATAACCAGAAATGGCAGATTATTGAGGACGGCAACGGCAAATATATTGTGCGC
The DNA here is from genome assembly GCF_902489465.1 of uncultured Varibaculum sp. Classification (GTDB taxonomy): domain Bacteria; phylum Actinomycetota; class Actinomycetes; order Actinomycetales; family Actinomycetaceae; genus Varibaculum. The sequence continues at coordinate 64,367 of NZ_CABTZZ010000008.1, forward strand.
CACGCCCTGACCAATATGGATTTGGCTATTTCTACCGGGGAAGAAAAGCACGTTGATTTAGGGAACGTGGGAGATTTGGATGACAACACCAAGTCCCGGCCGATGGAAACAGATTTGATCCAGCTACCTAGCGATATGACTGCTACGCGCTGGACAATTACCAAAGCTGACCAGGACACCCCGGCTCAAATGCGCGCTCCCCACGGAACTGTTCCCGTAGCCAACTTGGACTGGTATCCCGGTAGCAGTATCGGTTGGGCAGATGACGGTCTGATTCGGGTAAACCGCACTTTGCAGGGCAGCCCGCTCTTGATTGAGGGAGAAAAATATCGTGGCGGTATTGGGACCCACGCATCCTCGAAAATTACCGTGCATTTAGGAAAACAGTGCTCAGTATTCAGCGCGAAAGTCGGCATAGATGACACCCAAGAAGCCGATAACCTCTCTTCGGTCACTTTCAGAGTATTGGGTGCTGACGGGCAGGAACTAGGAGCGTCCAGTAAAGCATTGACCGCTGCCGATAAAGCTGAAGCCATGAAAGTGGACGTAAGCGGGCAAGAAAAAATTACCTTATTTGCCGATGCCGGCGAATCTAACGCCCAAGATCATGCTGACTGGGCAGATGCGATGGTCACCTGTGAACAGATGGATGCCGATAAATATCAGCCTTCCTACAGGGACACCGAAGCTAAAGCCGGTAAAACCGCTAGCGCAGCCGCTCCCAGTTTTGCCCCGGCAGCTGGAAAGGAAAGGGCGCAAAAGTTCGAGCTGGTAGCACCGATCCCTGCTGGGATGAGCATTGAAGCTGCTACCGGGGTCATAACTTGGCAAGTGCCCGCAAATCAGCAAAACGGAACTGTAAGCGTAGACGTTAAAGTTACTTATGAGGACGGGTCTAGTGAGATAGTGCCTGCCAAGTTTAAGGTCAGCGCCAGCGCTCCGCAGCCACTTCCGGAGGTAGCTCCGCAAGCACCGATCTTTAACGATAATGACAACACCTATACGATTCCGCAGGTTCCAGGAGTGGTTTACCTACTTGACAATCAGGTAGTTAAGCCCGGGACTTACCCAGTAAAGGGCGCGAGGAAAGTATTGATTACATCCCAGCCGGCCACTGGCTATCACTTTAAGGCGGGGGTTACCACCCAGTGGGAGCACCAGTTCAAAGCGGAGACCAAGCCCAGCAAGCCAACGACTAAGCCGGGTGGAACCCAGAAGGTTCAGGATGGTGGTCCTGGGCAAGCTCAAGCTAAGCCGCAAAAATCTTCAGCAGGGTTGGTATCTACCGGTGCTGCTGGGACAGTGGGACTACTGGCGTTGGTAGTCATCGGAACTGGACTAGCGCTCCATCGCTTTTCCAGAAGACAGAGCGTTATTAGTGAATGATGATGGTTTTTTATTAAAGAAAAAAGGTAAGAAGCAATGCCCTTAAAACATAAAACCATCTTGACGGTTAGTGCCGCGCTGTCTCTGGCTTTCGGAGGACTGGCTACAGCGCCGATTGCGGCCGCGGAAGCGGTATTTACCTCGATACCACAAGCGCAGATGAAAGCCGTGTGGACTGACTCAGTAGAAACTGGTGGTGAGGGAGCCAACGGTCCGCTAGAAAAAGTGCTTGATGGGGATGCCAAATCCTACTGGCATACCGTTTGGTATCAAGGCACTGGCAATAATGAAATGCCGCATAGATTCATTATTGATTTAGGTAAAGAAGTCCCAGATTTAGGGCGAGTAACTTTAACCCCGCGGCAAAGTTCCAATGGCTCGGGAAGAGTTCACGAATATGAGATTGTCAGCTATACCGATGCAAACTGCGCCGATAAAACCAAAGCTAAGGATTTAGCCCCGGCAAAAACTTTAGCTACCGGTGAGTTTGAAGAGAATCATGGGGATTTAAGCGCCAAAAATATCGATTTTGCCCCGGCGGCTGCCCGCTGTGTAGGGGTAATTTATAAGAGTGCCTGGGGCGGTAAAGCCGGGAGCAGCGAAACCGTGGGTTCTTTGGCCGAGTTCAATGCCGCTACCGTTAGCGGCTATCAACCTCCAGCTCCTCCCGCAGCTGAACCGGAAGTTAAAATTCCTAACCCGGGCGATAAAATCACCATTACCGATGGCACCTTATCAGCCGACTTACAGGCAGGGTTTCCCCAAGTTATCGCGTATCACCTGCAGGGGAAAACCCTACCGGCAAATGTGGGCCCGGTTCTGAAACAGGTACGCATTAATGAACAGATGCGAACAGTCTCCCTGGTTTCTGCCGCGACAAAGACCGCTGATAGTGCCACCTATAAGCTAAAAGTGGGCGGCTTAGATGCTACTTTGACAGTAAAGATTTCCCTGGCGAAAGGTAATCTTCGCTGGGAAGTAACCGCGATTGATGATCCTAAGAATCAAGTAGATCGCCTGGCAGTACCCGGGCTGAATCTGGTCAGCGTTGCCGGTGCTAAAGATGGAGCCCTAACAGTTGCCAGCGATGGCACTAATCGATTGGAAAACCCCGACACTACCTGGAAAATCGCTAAGCAAAAGATTGGAATGCGCGCCGGATATATGGCGGCGCTTAGTAACAGCGAACTGGCTGCCGGGCTGGTCTCGAATGCGGTCGGTGACGACTATGCCACCAGTGTTCAAGATGGACGTGGAGCAACGCGCTGGGTAGCGACTACCGCCCAAGAAGATGCGGATACCGCGGGTAAAACCACCATGGTAGGCTCGCTTACTCCCGCGTCCTGGGTTATATGGGGGACTAATACCCGCAGCGGGAAAATCGGTAAAGATCCCAATCCGTTTGCCCAGGTACGTATTGTAAGTGACTTAAACGGTGACAGCGCGGTAGACTGGCAAGACTCTGCCACCGCTACCCGCGCCCTCATGGTGGAAAATAAACTACCTAATGGTTATGGTGATACCAAGAACCGGGTGATTACCCGGATTCCGTTCAATATTGTTTCCCAAGCTACCCACCCGTTCTTGCGCACTCTAGACGATACTAAACGCATCAGTTTAGAGACCGATAACCTCGGACAACACGTGTTGCTCAAAGGGTATCAAGCAGAAGGGCACGACTCTGCCCAAGGAGACTATGCCGGACATTACAACCAGCGGGCCGGCGGTTTCACCGATTTGGTTGCTATGACTAAAGGGGCGAAAGACTATAACGCCGACTTTGGGGTTCATATCAACGCCACCGAATCCTACTCGGAAGCTAAGTGTTTCAATGATGGTACTAACGCCGCTACCGTGACCGATGAATCATGCGTTATTAAAATGCCGCCTCAGGCGGCTTGGGGCTGGATGAACCAGGCATACTATATGGATGATAATGCTGACCTAGCGCAGGGACGGGTAATTAAACGCTTCCAGAAATTCCGGGATGAACTAACTGCAGCTGGGATTGCGGATCGTTTCGATTGGCTCTATTTTGACGTATTTTACGGCAAAGGATGGCGTCCTCAGCGTCTGGGTGCAGAGCTGCAAAAACAAGGCTGGGAAATCGGCTCCGAATGGGCTTGGGCATTCCCGGATACTTCTTTATGGTCCCACTGGGCAAACGATGAAAAATATGGGGGTAAAACCGAAAAAGGTCTGAACTCTACCCTAATTCGTTTCGTGGAAAACAGTTGGCGAGATTCCTGGAATCCGAATCCGCTACTCGGCAATGCTAATGTCGTGGAATTTGAAGGCTGGACTGGTCACACCGATTATGGCAAGTTTATTAATAATGTGTGGCAACGTAACCTGCCCACCAAATTCCTGCAACAATCAGACATTAAAACCTACCAGCTTAGGCAAAAAGCCACTTTCACCAACGGAACCGAGGTTACCTCTAAGCGTGCCAGTATCGGCGGTACTGATTTAGGTACCGACCGGGTAATAACCTATGACGGCGCTACCGTATATACGGGCGGAAAATACCTGTTGCCCTGGGGTGAAAAAGATGGAATCGGGGCCGCTAAATCTGCCGGGGACAAACTGTACCATTACAACCCGGCTGGGGGCACTAGCACCTGGACACTGCCGGGTCACTTTAAGAGCGTAGGATCCTTCCATTTGTATGAGCTCACTGCTACCGGAAGGGTAGATAAAGGCACCGTGAATGCCAGTGGGGGCAGTATTTCCCTCTCGGCTAAGGCAAATACCGCCTACGTCCTCTATCCGCAAAGCGCGCCTAGCCAAGCAGACCCCAACTGGGGGCAGGGTAGCGGTATTAAAGATCCCGGGTTCTTCTCCGGTACCTTAAAATCCTATGACACTAGCGGAAACGTTAGTATTGAAACTAGTAATCGCGGTAACTTCCAGGCTCTATTAGGCGAGGGCGCGTCCTCCCTATCCCAAACCCTCACCTTGTCTAAAGGAGACTATTCCATGTGGGCGTGGGTAGAGGTACAGCCCGGTCAAGAGCGGCAAGTAGACGTGAGCATCAGCGGTAACGGCGTTAAAGCTGTCGGTAACCAGAAAACCATTGCTGGGAAAGTTACCACCAGAATCACTAAATCTACTGCGCCTAACAAGACGGCTTCGGATGAAAAGTTCCAGACCTACTTCCAGCGGGTACGGGTAACTTTCCACAGTGAGGGTGACCCGGTTACTTTCCAGGTGGCAGCAGCAGAAGGAGCCGCAAAAGTCCGTGTCGATGATTTGCGAGTAGTTAAATATAGCGCTCCGGTAGATAACGACAAAACCACGCAAACCGTCTTCTTTGATGATTTTGAGGACGTAGATACCGGTTATTGGCCTTTCGTTACCGGCGCTACTCAGGGAGGAGACGCTCGCACCCAGTTAGCGGAGCGTCACTCTCCCTATTCCGACGCCGGCTGGTGGGGAAAGAATAAACAAGGTCAAGTTGTTGCCCACGGTAAACAAAGCGACAATGTGCTCGCCGGTAAATGGTCACTGCTGGCGCATGAAGAGAATACGGGGCAAATTCTCCGCACGATCCCAGCTGCAATAAAGTTTGAACCAGGACATAAATACCGGGTTTCTTTTGCCTACCAGCAGGCCTATGCGGGTGAGTATCAGTTTAGTTTAGGTCGGGACTGGCTGGCCGACTCGCAGATTAAGAGCTCTACGGTGCAAACTAAAGATATTCCCGAAGCGAAAGGTACAGGAGTAGGGGGCAAAGGAACCCAAATCTTTTCCACCGAATTTGTTACCTCCACCGTAGGGGACTACTGGATTGGTATTAATAAAGTCGGCGGGCTTCCCGGCTCTGATTTAACCCTGGATAATATCCGGGTCGAAGACCTAGGGAAAGCTGAGGTGTTGCCCGGTAATGCCGATCCGGCAATCCAAGCAGCCCAGACGGTATCGGAAGGGCAAACCTTTACGGTACAAACCAATACCGAGTTCTTCGAACCGGGTAATCCTGGAAAAATTACAGACCTGAAAACTACTCTCAGCGCTCCAGATGGCTGGAAAGTCACTAAGAAGAGCGAACCTAGTGGGGACAATATCGCCCAAAATTGGGAGGTTAAGGCTCCCCAAGGGGCGACAGATGGAGTATTGACCTATAAAGTCTCCTACCAGGTCGATTCCGATGGCACGACTAGGGAAGTAAGCATAGCCAGGAAAGTTAAAGTTCTCCGCTCGGTTCGCGACGGCGTAAACTACCTCTCTGATTTGCCTTGGAGCAATGAAGAGAACGGTTGGGGGCCGGTCGAACGGGATCAAGAAAATGGAGAACAGGGACGAGGCGACGGTACCCCAATCAAGGTGGGAGGCAAAGAATATCCCAAAGGTATCGGTGCCCATGCACCAAGTAGCATTACCTTTGATTTGGCGGGTAAATGTACCCGGATGAACGCAATCGCCGGGGTGGATGACACTCAACCAAATGGTTCCGTGAAGTTTATGGTTATCGGAGACGGGAAGACCTTATTTGAATCCCCGCAGGTAGTTACCAAAGCGGGAGGAGCAAATAAAATTGACCTTGATATTACCGGAGTGAAGTCACTGATTCTAAAGGTAACTGACGGCGGTAACGGCAACGGTAATGATCACGCCGACTGGGCAGATGCCAAAGTTACCTGTAAGGTTGAGACTCCCGCAGTGCAGCCTCCCAGCCTAAAAGAGGTAGTAGCAGAGGCTAAACCGGGTACGGTTGCCACTTCGGATGCGCCAACTTTCGTTGATGAGGATGGGGACACCGTTACCCCGCCTGCGGGCGTGAAATTCAGCTTCGCGAATCTGGACAGTCAGCGGCACTTGGTGCAATCGCGTGAGGCGGTAAAAGCTAATGGTGATATCTATATTGATAGCGCCACTGGGCAAGTAACCTATCTTCCTTTGGGTTCCGAAGCCGGAAAGTCTGTGCAGATTCCGATTCAAGCCAGTTATCCTCAGGGAGATAAAACCGTAACTATCCCGGGAACCGTAATCTTTAACGTGGCGGCAAACGAAGAAACACCCGGTAAAATCACCGAG
>NZ_CABTZZ010000009.1 GCF_902489465.1 uncultured Varibaculum sp.
ACTATCCCATCTACCTGCGAAAATGATCTACTGGAAAAGCTACTGGAAAGTTACTGGAAAATTTTCTAGTAAAATATATTTGGCGCGTTTATACTCTAAATATGTCGCCAAACAATATAGACGCCATTCTTGCTTCCAATACTGAGGAACGTACCCGACAGTTATGCTTGCGGGACGAAGACCAGTGGTTTGAACGTAAGGCGATAGAAGTATCTCCAAAAATCTTGGCTCGCACGCTTATTGCATTTGCGAACGCTGAGGGCGGTACCGTGATTGTGGGAGTGAAAGACCGCAAAATTCAGGATTTAAGGCGGTTCACAAAAAAAATTAACGAGCTGCGTATGACTCCCGGTACTCAGTACTGTATTCCGCCGATTGATTGTGAAGTTACAGAAGTAGTAACTAGTTCCCAGGGTGGTGAATCTAGATTTGTTTTAGCTTTTTCGGTAATTCCTAGTGGGCAAGTGCATCACGGAACGGATGATAGTTGCTACCTCCGTCGTGGCGACCGTTCGCTGCGTCTGAGCTCGGATGAAGTCCGCCGCTTGGAGTACGACCGGGGAGCTAGGCAATTTGAAGCTGAAACTGTCCGCGACCTCATGGTTGATGACTTACCCCAGAAAAATATTGCTCCTTTCTTAGAAGCTACTGGCGCTACCCGCGGAAAAACACACCTGCTGCGTTCGCGTTCGCTTTGCGATAAGGATGGACGCATCAATAACGCGGCATATCTACTGTTTTCTGATTCTCCGCTGGTACTCCTACCGGGAGCATATGTCCGGGTATGTCGTTTTCAAGGAAATGAGCGCTTGACTGGTCAGAGCCAAAATATAGTTTTTGATCAGAGAACTGAGCTGCCCATACCGCAGGCGATTGAGCAAGCGGTGCAGTGGATTGAGGCAGTAATACCCCGACGCCGCGCCTTGGGGCAAGACGGCAAATTTGCTGATATGTCAGTGATTCCTCAAAGTGCCTGGTTAGAAGGTTTAGTTAATGCGGTGATACATCGTGCCTATGACCTAATAGGAGATGGTATCAGGATTGAAATATTTGATAATCGGATTGAAATTAGCAACCCGGGTAGCTTCCGAGATAGAAGGCTTGCCGCTAAAGCTCCCCTCGAGATAGCCAGATACGCAATAAATCCTAGGATTGCCCGCACTTGCTGCGACCTGGGGTATGCCCAGGAGCTGGGGGAGGGTATTAAACGTATGTTTTCACAGATGAAAGAGGCTGGGTTATCTGATCCGGAATACCGGCAAGAACCTATGCATGTGATCCTAACTCTGCGGTATCAGCCACGTCTAAAAGGAGCAGAGGAGGGGCTTTCACGTAGCGCAAAAGCAGTTATGGCAGCTTTGCAAGCCCTCGGAGGCTCCGGAGGAACCGGCGATATTGCTCAGTTTGCACTACTTACCAGACCGACAACGCGGGCGGCTTTGAAAGATTTGAAAGATCTAGGGATAGTTTCTTGGCAAGGGAAAAGTGTGCGCGACCCGCGGGCAACTTGGCATTTGAAATAGAGGAGTATGTGAGAGGTGCCTAGATTAAAAAAGTGCAAAATCTGCTTGTCTGGGCGTCATTCTTAGCTACTGGAAAAGCTACTGGAAAATTTCTTTTTCTAGTAGGTTACAACAACTATCCCATCTACCTGCGAAAATGATCTACTGGAAAAGCTACTGGAAAGTTACTGGAAAATTTTCCAGTAGAATTTACTATCTGATGTAAGCGTCAAAATAGCCCTAGAAGACTGAAAATATAACCTTGCCTAGAGTCGGTCAATGAACTCGGTCGCTACCTCTTCGGGTACGCCCTCTTCCCGCATTACATCCCGGATTGCGTCCCAGCGTTGCAGGCGTCCTTGATCCCGCATTTGGCGTAGCTTATCGCGATCGGCTAGCGAAGAAGCCAGCAGATTATCTACGCTGCCGATTTCCTGTTCGAAATGAGATTTGCGAGCGCGGTCGCGGGCATTTAGACCTCTTACACTGCGAGCCACCAGGAGTACTAACGCTGCACCACAGAGAACAAAACCGATCGTCAATAAAACACTCATGCGGCGATTGTCTCACTTCGCCCTGAAGTAGTCCTGAAAACGAACTGAAAATAAGTTGTTACCAGGGGTTTAGGGATTTGCCCAGCCATTGGGAATACATCCCAGGTTTTCTCCGCCATCTGCGCTTTGCTGTTGCATTACCGGAGCTAAGCCTCCCGGTTGGGGACAGAACAGATGTCCGTGTCCGAGCCAATGCCCGGTTTCGTGGGAAACCTCGTAGATTCGGTAATCGGTGATGGTTTTCCCTTTTTGGAACCACATTTTTGCGCCGCCAATCCACCGGTGGGCATTGAGCACCACATTATCGCCATTGCGACAGTTGGAAACCCCATTAGTGGTCAGGGGGGCGCAAAGCCGGTCGGTCAGGGCGGGGCTGGCGATAACTATCCGAAAATCAGCCTGCCCATCGGTGCGGGTAAACGAGATTTCCCCCTGTTTTCCGCCCCATCCGCGGGGATCGTTCAAGATAGCGTGAATACTTTTTGCAGCAGTTTCACCGTTGAGGGGTAGCCCGTTTTCTACTTCCACCCGATAAAAGTAGACTTTGCCGGTGCCGCGTCCTTGCCAGGTTCCGGGTACTACCGAAGTGTTTCCAGAAGCCGAAGGGGGTACGTCTTTAGAGGTTTCTCCTCCCGGTAAGTCTCCTTTTACCTGCAAGGCGATCGCCGGCTCTTTTGCTTGCTGTTTGGGATTAACCAGCGGAACCGCAGTCCAATGTAAAGTGGGCGCGGTCTGGACTGCCTGCGCCGACTTGGGGGCTCGCGGCATTGCGGAAATGATCAGAATAAAGGTGATAGTCAGCGCAATCGCAAGTGAGGAGGCGCGAATAAGCAAATTCCAGTCCGAGCGCCGACGTGCGCGGTTGGCTCGAGACTGCAGACGCTGTCTCCTAGGGGGATACTCTGACACATTCAATAGTTTAAGCGATACCGGGAGTCAGTTTTACTGCCTCGCTGTGTATGAGGTCCTTGGTGAGGGATAACTAGCACAGCGCCGGTGACAAATGCAGAAAACTCTGTCTGTTGCCGACGTGTTTCCTGAAGATACAGTAGCCTTGGTTTCAGTTCAGGGACTCAAGGCCTAAGATCTGGTTTCCACCTGTTAGGATTAGATACGGAAGTATCGCTTTTTAGCGCAGTCTAAATTCAATATGGAGGCCATTAACCTATGGCAAAATATGTCTACACGTTCGCCGAGGGCAACAAGGATATGAAGGATCTGCTGGGGGGCAAGGGTGCCAACCTGGCGGAGATGACCAATCTGGGTTTGCCTGTTCCCCCTGGTTTTACGATTACTACCGATGCTTGTCGGGCATACCTCAAACATAACGAGGTTCCCGAAAGCCTAGTTCCAGAAGTAACCAAGGCTTTGCGTGCGGTGGAAGATCAGATCGGGCGTACCTTGGGGGATGAAGAAGAACCGCTGCTGGTGTCCGTGCGTTCGGGTGCGAAGTTCTCGATGCCCGGAATGATGGAAACCGTCCTCAATGTAGGGCTGAATGACCGTTCGGTAGTTGGTCTGGCAAAAATGTCAGGTTCGGATCGCTTCGCTTGGGATTCTTACCGCCGTCTGGTGCAAATGTTTGGCAAGACAGTGCTAGATATTGACGGCGATTTATTTGCCGATGCGCTCGATTCCATGAAAGAAAAAGTTGGCGCGCGAGCCGATGTGGATTTGACTGCCGAAAACCTGCAAGATTTGACAGCACAGTTCAAACAGATCGTTAAAGAACAGACCGGGAATGATTTCCCGCAAGATCCTCGCACCCAAATGGATATGGCGATTGAAGCCGTATTTAGGTCTTGGAATACCGAGCGGGCAGCAATTTATCGTCGTCGCGAACGGATTCCGAATTCGCTGGGAACCGCGGTGAATATCTGCACCATGGTGTTTGGGAATATGGGTGATGATTCCGGAACCGGCGTGGCCTTTACCAGGGATCCTTCAACCGGGAAATCAGGTGTTTACGGTGATTTCTTGATGAACGCGCAGGGCGAGGACGTGGTTGCCGGTATCCGTAATACCGAGCCGCTTTCTCACCTCAAGACGGTAAATGAGCCGGTTTACAATCAGCTAATCAAGATTATGCGCAAACTGGAAACCCACTACCAGGATATGTGCGATATCGAGTACACCATCGAGAAAGGCAAGCTGTGGATGCTGCAGACCCGCGTGGGTAAGCGGACAGCAGCTGCTGCTTTCCGGATTGCGGTTCAGCTAAACGAGGAACGTCTAATCACCAAGGATCAGATGCTAGAACGCGTCAGTGGTGAACAGCTCACCCAGTTGATGTTCCCCCAGTTTGATAATGATGCCGTGCGGGTCAGGCTAACTCGCGGTATGCCGGCTTCTCCTGGGGCTGCTGTGGGCGGAGTTGCGTTTAATAATGAGCAGGCTGAGGCCGCAAAGAATGCTGGGAAATCCTGTATTTTGGTGCGGCGGGAAACGAATCCTGACGATTTGGCAGGTATGGTCGCTGCCGAGGGCGTGCTTACGGCGCGTGGCGGCAAGACTTCTCACGCCGCGGTAGTGGCGCGTGGTATGGGTAAGACCTGTGTTTGTGGCGCAGAAGCTCTAGATATTGATGCCGAAGCCGGGACTTTGACCGTTGACGGCAAGACTTTCCACGAAGGCGACATGATCGCCATTGATGGCGGAACCGGGGAAGTGTTCGAGGGTGCGGTTCCGGTTCAGGACTCCCCAGTAACTACTTATTTAGAGAGCGGTCTAACAGCTGGTCTTGAAGCTTGTGACAACGATGCTGATTTGCAGGATTTGGTGCGTTGCGTAGACCGGATGATGGAACTGGCTGATAAACGTGCCCGCTTGCAGGTGCGTGCGAATGCTGATAATCCGCAGGATGCGAAGCTCGCAGTAGAGTTTGGAGCTAAAGGGATTGGGCTGTGCCGTACGGAGCATATGTTCTTAGGTGATCGCCGTCCTCTGGTTGAACACGCTATCCTTTCGGAGCCAGGTTCTGCTGACCGTAAAGACGCTCTCGCTCAGTTGGGTGAGCGCCAGCAGCAGGATTTTGTGGAAATGCTGCAAGTTATGGACGGCAAGCCGATGACGGTTCGCTTGATTGATCCTCCGCTGCACGAGTTCCTGCCAGATTTGACTGGTTTAGAGGTTAAAGTTGCCCTGCAAAAAGCTGAAGGCAAGGTAAACCCGGATGATCAACGGATGCTCACTGCAGTTCGGAAGATGCATGAAGCTAACCCGATGCTCGGTCTGCGTGGGGTGCGTTTGGGTATGTGGATGCCCGGTCTGTTTGAAATGCAGATTCATGCGTTAGTGTCTGCTGCCGCAGAATTGAAGAAGCAGGGTCTGGATCCGCGCCCGGAGATTATGGTTCCCTTGGTAGGTTCGATTACGGAGCTGGGAATTATTCGCGACCGCGCTCAGGCGATTATTGACGAGATTTCTCAGTCAGCTGGCGTGGAACTGGATATCCCGATTGGTTGTATGATCGAGCTTCCTCGCGCTGCGATTACCGCCGAGTCTATGGCTAAAGAGGCTGATTTCTTCAGCTTCGGAACCAATGACCTAACTCAGACTACCTGGGGTTTCTCTCGTGATGATTGTGAGGGCGTGTTCTTCCCCAAGTACATTGAAGAGGGCGTGTTTGGGACTTCTCCTTTCGAAACGATTGATACTCATGGTGTGGGTCGTTTGGTTAAGGAAGGGGTCGGCCGCGGTCGCTCTACTAAGCCGGAGCTGAAGATGGGTGTTTGTGGCGAGCATGGTGGCGATCCGGAATCGATTCATTTCTTCCACAAGACCGGGTTGAATTACGTGTCTTGCTCGCCCTTCCGGGTAGCAGTTGCCCGCCTGGAGGCTGGTCGCGTGGTGGCTTTGGAGAACATTGAAGGATCCGGAGAGGACGCTACTGCTTAATAGGTATTTCGGGTGGCACCTGGCCTTCCTGCCTTGACCGGCAGGGCTGCTGGGCAGTCGCACCCTAAGCTATTTTCATAGCACCCCTGGGGGTCGGCGAGATAATCCCGCCGGCCCCCCTTATTTCATTTTGGTCGGCGCAGTTAGGAGCGAGCTTGCCCCGATTTCCCCCAACCCGATATGCGGGAGAGCCGTAGCAAATGTGGGTGGGAACAATACTCTGGTGGGAGTTTTTCTTTAGACTCGTTTTAGGAGGTGGGCACGGTGAATTGGATTAACAGCTTCGAAATTATCTGCTACTTGCTTACGACAGCGCTGATTATCGACATCCTAAGAAAGAAAAACTGGGATGAGTTGAGCCTGTTTTTCTCAGCGGCGCTGGCAGGTTTCGCCCTCGAAATGCTGGCAGTTTGGCTGACCGGAATCTATCACTACAGTTCACAGTATTTTATTAGCATTGGTTGGGCTCCCAACCAGTTCCCTTTCTTTGGGGGACTAATGTGGGGCGGGGTAGCGGTTGCGGCGCTTAGACTTGCGAAAAAAATCGGGTTATCGCGAGGCTTGACGGCACTGCTCGCCGGCTGGCTAGTGGTTTCAATGGATCTTCTCCTGGATGTGGCCGCAATTCGGCTAAACGGGGGATTTTGGATTTGGGAAGGACGCCCAGTTACTCTGGCCATCAACCACCATATGTTCATGAGTGTAATCTGGGTTAACTTCTTGGGATACCTCTTTGAAACCCCAATGATCGTTTATTTAAATCAGCGTTTTTGGCAGCGTCAGTCCCGGCCAAGGTCTAAACCATTAATCGCCGTGGCTACCCTAGCTATCGGCCTAGCAGGCGTGACTTTTGTAGGAATCGCCTCCGCCGCGTCCTTAAAACTCAATCAATTAACCGATGAGTGGTTTGCCCCGCTAGCCTTCCTGGCGCTCTGGGGATTTATTTTCGTAATTTCGCTGCGGCAGGTAGTAAATAAGAAAACCCACCTGACTTTTAAGGGATCCAAAGACTGGACAATATTTATTTTTTGGGCAGCGATCTATGGCTACTGCCTGGTAGCGCTAGAGTTCCTGGGTATTTTTAAGGCAGTGCCCGCCTATCGAATTTTCGCGTATTTTCTATGTCTGCTCACTTTGGCTTTATCTCTGGCAAGCCAGCGACCTGCGCTGACAGTTGAACGGTGACGTCTACTTGGGTAAATACGGGAAGTGTCAGCCTTAACTGCCTGAAGTGTCAGAAATAAATAATTCTGACACTTCAGGTGTATGGAGCTATTTGAACGGTTTTCAAGAGATCTGCTGGCTGTAATATCACTGCTCCAGGAGTATGGGAATGGAACACGCTTTAGGAGCTAAGCGGGGAACAGATAAGATCAGGGGTAGAAGCAAGGAAAGGTGAGTTATGGCTATCGGAGCAGGCGACTACCGCACCTTTAGCTCTCTCTTGCGCGAAAGTTTCCGCGGGGAAGTGCTAGATTCCCGCACTGACCGCGCCGTCTATGCTACTGATTCTTCGAACTATCGGATTCCCCCGAAGGTTATTGCCTGCCCGAAAGATCAAGATGACCTGCGGGTATTGCTGCAGATAGCCCGGGAATGCCAGGTACCAGTGACTGCCCGAGGCGCGGGTACCTCGTGTGCGGGAAATGCCATTGGCCCCGGAGTAGTAATCGACTATTCGCGCCATTTGAACCGGATAATAAAAATTGACCCCGAAAATCGTTACGCGATTGTAGAGCCGGGGGTAGTACAAGCCCAGTTGCAACAGGCAGCAGCCCCCTATGGGTTACGATTCGGTCCGGATCCTTCTACCTCTTCGCGCTGCACTATTGGGGGGATGATCGGCAATAATGCCTGTGGCCCGCATGCTACCGCCTATGGGCGTACCGCAGATAACGTTTTAGAGTTGCGTCTAATTGACGGCTTAGGACGCGAGATAATCGCCGGGCAGACCCCGCAAAACCCGCCAGAAACTTCGCAAGACGCGCCTGCACCTGACGAACAAATCCAACAAATTCCCGGTTTAAAATCCCTGGTAGCAGCGAATCTAGCTACTATCCGCAGAGAGTTTGGGCGCTTTGGACGCCAAGTTTCTGGTTATTCCCTGGAGCATCTACTGCCCGAAAATGGTTCTGCCCTCGCACCTTTCCTGTCTGGAACTGAGGGCACCCTGGGGGTTATTACCCAGGCGACCGTGCGCCTCGTCCCTCTGCCTAAAGCTCCCGTACTGGTGGCCTTAGGTTTCCCCGATATGATTGCCGCCGCTGCCGCGGTGCCGCGGATTCTTCCCTTAAAGCCCCTGGCAGTGGAAGGTATGGATGCCCGGCTGGTGGAAGTAGTGCGCCGGCATAAAGGCCCAGGCGCAGTTCCAGATTTGCCTAAAGGTAGCGGCTGGCTACTGTGCGAGGTCGGCGGGGAAGGCGTAGATGAGGACGCCACCTTACAGCGGGCGCGCCAACTCGCAGACGCTTCTGGAGCCCGCGGAGAGGCAGTCATGATTTATCCTCCCGGCGCCGATGCAGCTGCTCTTTGGCGGATTCGCGCAGATGGAGCGGGACTGGGAGGACGCACTCCCCAGGGAGATCAGGCCTGGCCAGGTTGGGAGGATGCGGCAGTACCTCCGGAAAATTTGGCCGCCTATCTGCAGGATTTCCAAAAACTGTTAGAAGAATTCGGGTTGGACGGACTGCTGTATGGGCATTTTGGGGACGGATGCGTACATGTACGGCTCAATATGCCACTGGGCAGCGCTACCGGACTAGGTAAATCGCGAGAATTCTTATTTGCCGCCGCGCAGCTAGTTGGAAAATACGGTGGTTCTATTTCCGGGGAACACGGGGACGGTAGAGCCAGGTCTGAGCTACTACCAAAAATGTATTCCTCGCAGGCAGTAGAGTTATTTGCACAGGTGAAAGCCTTATTTGATCCTGAGAACTTGATGAATCCCGGGGTATTGACCGGGCCGGCCGGTCCGGATGGGGTGGCAGAAAACGTACGGCGTACCCAAGCGCACGCCCTGAAAGCAAGTCCAGAAGGCTTTGCTTTTTCCGAGGACGCCGGGAGCCTTACCGATGCTTTCCATCGTTGTACCGGGGTGGGAAAATGCCGCGCCGATAACAGCGGGGCTGGCGGATTCATGTGTCCCTCTTTCCAGGCGAGTGGCCGCGAACAGGAAGCTACTCGCGGGAGGGCGCGTATCCTGCAAGAAGCCACCAATGGGGGGCTAATTCACGGATTGTCGGATCCCGAAATCTGGCAGGTGCTCGATTTATGTCTAGCGTGTAAGGCCTGTTCCGCGGATTGTCCTGCCGGGGTCGATATGGCAAAGTGGCGAAGCGAAACCCTATTCCGGCGCTACCGGGGACGGCCGCGTCCGCTGTCTCATTATGCGCTGGGATGGTTGCCGCGGTGGCTGCGGCTAATGGCAAAGATTCCGGGAGCCAGGCAGCTAGCAAACTTGGCTACCAAGATTCGCCCGCTAACCCAGGCGGCGCTAAAGCTGCTTCACTTGGATACGGAGCGTGTGCTTCCTCGCTTCGCGACTCACTCTTTAGAAAGTCAATATCCGAACCGCCTGTTTTGGCCGAAAGAATCAGCGGTTTCGCCCTGGAGGCAAAAGCAATCAGGCAAGCCCGAGGCAGTAGTACCTGCCGAAGTAGTTAAAGCTGGAAAAAGAACTCGGCAGGCGGCGCTTTCAGCCTCTAAATCCGTGGTGATTTGGGCGGATTCTTTTTCCCGAGGACTAGATCAACGCGGAGTCAAAGCCGCTATTCAGTTGCTGAGTAGGGCAGGCTGGCAGGTGTTTTTGGCCCCGCCAGATACTTGCTGCGGGCTGACCTGGATTACCACCGGGCAACTTAAAGGGGCCAGGCGACACCTCGAAAAACTTCTTGAACGTTTGGGGCCGCTTGCCGCTAATGGAATCCCGATTGTGGGAATCGAGCCCTCATGTACCGCGGTGCTACGAGACGACCTGTTAGAACTCCTCCCAGCTGACCCACGCGCCCTAATGGTTAGGGAAGCAACCTTTACCCTCGCCGAATTTATCAACACTAACTGTCCCGACCTGCGTTTACCTGACCTTGCCGGGGTGAAAGTAGTCGCTCAACCGCACTGTCACCATTATTCAGTGATGGGCTGGGAAGCCGACCGCGCCCTAATCGAGAAAACTGGTGCACAGTTGGTGGAACTGCAAGGTTGCTGCGGCATGGCCGGGAACTTCGGGATGGAAGCCTCGCACCGTCAGATGTCGCTGGCGGTAGCCGAGCACGGCCTCCTACCGCAGTTAAAAGCCAACCCGGACGCTGTTTTCCTGGCGGATGGGTTTTCTTGTCGCACCCAGGCCGAGACTTTGGCTGGCCGAGACGGAGTACATTTAGCGGAATTGCTGGCTAATCCGGATACCTTCAGGAAAAAATAGTTGTTAACAGCGCCATGGGCGCTAAAACCGGCGTCCTGAAGGATATCCGTGACACAATGGAGTAAACATCCTTTAGAAAAGCAGGGAGCGGTGAATCGATGGCACTTTTTGAACTGGAATCCGGCCGCCTAATACCGGCACAGTTTGGCACCCCGGTAGGGCATGGATTAGAGATGGATGTGCTCGAGTCCATTCGCTCGCAGGTGTTGGAGGTAATTGACCGTCCCCTTTTCCCGGTTGCTTGGGCAGGGGACAGCGGGGAATCGGGAACCGGCCCGCATTCCTTAACTGCCCTGGACGCTTCGGGACAGGTAGTTTCGGTTGAAGTGCTCTCCCGTCTCGATCCAGTGAGCCTGGTGGCCGCAATTTCTCGCCTCGGGCAGGTCTCCGGGCAAGGATGGATGGATTTAGCCAGTCAATATCCAGGAGGAGTACAAGCTTTTCAAACCGGTTGGGCAGAGTTCCGGGAAGCTATGCCGCCCACCACTCAACCGGGACCGCGATTATTCCTGGTAGTGGGGGAAATCGATGAGGGGTGTTACGCTGCGCTGGGGGTGCTGTTTGCTTCCGGAATTGAGATTCACCAAATTTCTGCCCGCCAGATGTCTAATGGCCGTCGTTTCTTAGAAGTGTCGCAGGTTACCTCAAGTTCTATTAATTATTCACGCCCGCAAATCGGAGGGCATCGGGCTCCGGCTCCACAGATTTCGTGGCATGTCGATGAAGAGTCCGCTCCGCAGGAGGCTCAAGTTTCTCCGGTGTCACCTGCGCCTCCCACGCCGCCTGCAGCGACAGAGGTTTCCGAAGAAGTATCGACTGGTGACGGGCAAGCAGAATCTATTGAAGGCGAAGAGTCGGTAGAAAATGTGGGAAACGTGGTACCTCAGGAGGATAGTCCGGAGGAAGAAGCGAGTGTAGAAGCGGAAACTCCAGCGGGAGAAGATGGGGGTGTAGCTCCAGAATCTTTAGCCGAAACAGCTAAGGAGACAGATGCTGCTGCCAATTCTGCTGTACCTGAGTTGCTGCAAAAAGATGCCGCAGGATTGCGTTCTATTTCGTCACTGGTTGGTCAAGATGCAGTGTTGCTGTGGTCAGATGATCGGGGACGGATTTGCGAAGCTCTCCTGAAGGAAGAGGGAGTGATTGATCCGGGTGACGGCCAGCTTACCGAGCAAGTTCAGGCAGTGTTTGAGCAGGTCGGGGGGAATAGTGAACTGGATGCGTGGGAGGCATTCCGGATTGGAAACCTGGAGGGCCCCACATTGGCAGAAGCTATTGCGGAAGTTAACGCGGAGATAGAACGCCATGCGGCTTCCGGCGAGGGCAAACACGGTCACTAGGAGACGATAATGGAGAAAGGGAGTTCATCTGCCGCGTCATTACCGACCGAGCCGGCAGCGATGCCCGCACCGGTAGGTCGGTGGGTGCCAGATATTTTAGGGCCGGGATTTGAGGCTCGTACCCTGGAGCTACCCCGTGATGACGAGGGCGAACTGTGTGCCACTTTGGTGCGTCACCTTCCCCAGGATGATCGCTGGGCGATCTCAAATACCCCCGATAAGCCTGCCTTTACCTGTCTGTTCATTCACGGTTGGAATGATTACTTTTTCCAACGGGAGCTGGCTCGCCATATTTCCTTAGCGGGCGGCGCGTTTTACGCAATTGACCTCTGCAAATATGGGCGATCTTGGCGAAAATGGCAGACATTTGGCTGGACTGAAGACCTGCTATCTTATGATCTGGATATTTACGCCGCTCTAGAGGTTATGCGGGAGGAACATCCGGGGTTGCCGTTAGTGTTGGCCGGTCATTCTACCGGGGGTCTGACGGCTGCCTATTGGGTGAACCGGCACCGGGATCAAGTGGCGGGACTGCTGCTGGATTCTCCCTGGATTGAAATGGCGGGGGGAACTTCCCAGCGTTTCGGGGCGCGCGCCCTGGCAGAATTGTTTTCCCGACGGGCAGCCAAGAAAGAGGTTCCGCTGCAGTCGGCTGACTCCGCTTACGTAGATTCTTTGATGGGTTGGGATAGCAAGGTTGACGGCACCCTGCCTAAACGCTTGGAACCCTGGCTGCAAGATCCCTCCCTGCAGGGATGGCCACTGGTTTCAAATTGGAAAGGTACTCCGGATGCGGTAGTGCGTTTTGGCTGGGTACGGGCGATTACTGTCGCTCAAAAGCGGCTTTTATCGGGTGAACCTACGGATGTGCCTACCTATTTCTTGACTTCTACCGCTTCTTCTAGTGGAAAACGCAAACGGGAAATGATGTTTACTGATTCGGTGCTAAACGTGCAAACCATGTGCGCGAATGCCTGGCGGCTTTCTCGTCGCGTGACCATGGAACGTTACCCCGGAAAACACGATCTATTCTTATCTTTCCCCGATGTGCGTCAAGAGGTGTGGTTCGGCAGTCACCGTTGGCTTGCCGAAGCCTTGCCGGGGCAAGCTCGTCCTATAAGTGAAATCGGCGAGACCGCAGCCCGCGCCATCTGCCCCTAGAGCTTTTTACTTATCCCGTTGTGTTGGGGAACTGAGCATATAAGTCAGCTCTCAGCTAGGCACTTAAGTTGAAAACTCCGAAAGAGTCTTTTCTTCAGAGCCTAGCTGAGAGCTTGGCCTAGGAGTCACCGCCCAAGGAGGATACCCAATCTGAGCCTAATGTTTGCTCGCTGGGTAGCAGTGAAACCGTTTTCCTTTTATTTATCGACAGTGGCTTGCTCTTGGGAAGCCAACTTTTCGATTGCTGCCACATCTGGCTGCGGAGTGTGAGGCAGATTGGTATTGATCTCTACCGAGGGGTTCTTTAGATCAATATCAGTGTCGTCTTCCTGGGGGTTGTACGGTATTTTCCCGTTTAGCACATCGTAAACGCGCTGGCGATCAATGGTCTTTGTCCAGGTGGCAACCAATAGGGTTGCAACTGCGTTCCCGGTGAAGTTGGTGAGGGCGCGTGCTTCTGACATGAAGCGGTCAATACCGACGATTACACCTACACCGTCTAGTAGTTCCGGACGGTGGGATTGTAGGCCGGCAGCTAAAGTAGCGATCCCGGCTCCAGAAACCCCAGCGGCGCCCTTCGAAGCAATCATCATGAAGATCAGCAAGCCGATTTGTTCGCCCAATCCCATAGGCTTGTTCATGGCGTCGGAGATAAAGATTGCCGACATAGTCAGGTAGATAGCAGTTCCGTCTAGGTTGAAAGAATAACCGGTAGGAACCACAATCCCCACCGTGATTTTGTGGATTCCCAGGTGTTCCATTTTCCGCATCAGGTTTGGCAACGCCGATTCGGAGGAGGAAGTAGCTACGATCAGCAGGTATTCTTTTGCCAGGTATTTCATCAGTTTAAAGATGTTGAAGCGAGTAAATATCGCTAGGACAGAACCTAATACCACGCAAATGAACAAGATACAGGTGATATAGAACGCCACCATCAGTAGCAGCATCTGACCTACCGCTTTGGCGCCGGTAGAACCGACCACTCCCGCCATAGCGCCAAAAGCGCCGATGGGAGCCAGCCACAAAACCATGTAGAGCACCTTGAAAACCAGTTTTTGGATGGCGGCGACAGCCCGCAAGATTCCGTCCCCGGTTTTGCCTAGGCTTTGTACGGCGAATCCTACTAAGAGGGCGATGAACAGAGTTTGCAGTACCGAGCCGGAGGTGAGGGAAGAGAAGAAGGTGTCGGGAATAATCGATTGGATGAAGCCAACGATCCCGTCCCCTTCTTGTTTGTTGCCGGAAGTGAACTGGGCTGCCGCATCTTTTGTGGCTTCAATATTTAGGTTGCTACCGGGCTGGATTATGTTTCCTACTACTAAGCCGATACCTAGAGCAAATGTGGACATAGTTAGGAAGTAGGCTAGAGCGATTCCACCAGCTTTTCCTACCGAGGCTGCGGCGCGTACCGAGCCAATTCCGAGGACAATCGTACAAAAGATTACGGGCACAATCATCATGGTGATTAGCCGGACGAAGGTGGTGCCGACAACCTTGAATTCTTTGGCTACATCGGGAGCGACTATTCCGAAAATAATCCCGGCGATGACGGCAATGATGACACCGATGTATAGCCAGTGAGTGTTGTCTTTCTTTGGCTTTTTACTTTCGGGCACATAAGGTTTGCTAGCGGTTAGCTCAGTGACCTGGGGGCTAACTTGGGGAATTACTTCACCTGTATTCTTATTGCGTTTGCGCATACCCATAGAGGAACTCCTGTAATACGTAATGGTTACAAAATCTGGGACTAAACGACTGGGAGGAAAATAAAAGTTTATCTTTCCAGCGAAGCGTGAAAGTAGGCTATAACCACTAAACTCTTGATGCAAAATCAATATTTTGGTTTTCCCCATATTTTGGTTATAGGCCTTTTATCCTAGGCCGTGAAAGCCTGTTTGTGAGGTTGCGCACATGCTACTTTTTTGGGAGGTTGCACTGCCTCGAGGCAAGTTTTTTAACGGTTGTGACAATCAGGTTGCGATAGCCGGCAGGGTGGCGTAGAAGCTGTCCTAGGGGCTGAACTCTCCACTAAGCTCTCAACTCAACTCTCAACTTTAACTCTCTATAGTTGAGAGCTACATGAGAGTTGAGTTGAGAGCTCGAATGGCTTGCGGTTTGCAGGGAAGGGTCACGTACGTGGTGTCTGTGGCTAAACGATGCTGTACTGTAAATCAATCTGTTACACGTTAAATAACCCACAAAAGGGGCATATCCTGCCCTTCTGCTTTGACCTGCCGGGAAAGGGGCTGTTAAATTGGCTATTGCCCAAGATCGCCGGTGCCCACACCAGTGGGTTTAAGTTCCAGATCGGAAGCCTGTGTAGGTTGAACGATGCGTAACGTATCGAAAATAGTTGCGCGTCCTCGGAAAAGAGGACGTCCTTCCCTTCGGGGGGCAGCAGCTAGGATCGATAGGTTTATTTTCGCCCCGTGCAATCTGCACGGGGTTTTCTTGTTCTGGCCCCCGGCACGGATAAACGGAAGGAGGGCCTAATGGCGAAAGCTGATAAGCAAGCCATGATCGCTCAGCTGGAAGAAAAAATCCGCTCCGCATCGGCCCTGCTGCTCACCGAATACCGCGGGTTGACCGTGGCTCAGATGACTGAGCTGCGCAAAAACCTGGCAGGAACGGCTACATATTCCGTCACGAAGAACACGCTGGCCAGGATTGCCGCCAAGAACCAGGGAATTGACTTCCTGGACGAGGAGCTAACCGGCCCGACCGCGATTGCGTTCGTAACCGGAGAGGCCGTGGATGCGGCCAAGGTGCTGCGCGACTTCGCCAAGGATAACGAGCAGTTGGTTATTAGAGGCGGTGTCCTCGACGGGAATTTCTTGTCTGCTGATGAAGTCAAGAAACTCGCTGAACTGGATAATCGCGAAACTACGCTGGCCAAACTGGCCGGAGCAATGGAAGGCAAACTGGTACAGGCTGCCTTTATGTTCAAGGCGCCCGCCTCCAAGGCGGTTCGCACCGTGGACGCCCTGCGCGAAAAGCAGGAAAAAGCGGCTTAGCAAGGCCGCATAGATCGACAAGAAAAAATCTGCCTCGCGTGGGCAAAAAGAAAGGAATGCCAATATGGCTAAGCTCAGCAAAGAAGAGCTAATTGATGCTTTCAAAGAAATGACTCTGTTGGAACTGTCCGAGTTTGTTAAAGAATTCGAGGACGTCTTTGACGTAGAGGCTGCTGCTCCCGCAGCTGTCGCTGTTGCTGCCCCCGGTGCTGCCGGTGGCGAAGAAGCAGCCGAAGAAAAGACCGAATTCGACGTAGTGCTCGAAGCCGCTGGCGACAAGAAGATCGCTGTAATCAAGGCTCTGCGCGCGCTACAGCCCGGACTGGCTCTGAAAGAAGCCAAGGAGAAGGTTGACTCCGCTCCGACCACCATCCTGGAAGGCGCTTCCAAGGAAGACGCTGAAAAGGCCAAGGCTGATCTGGAAGGCGCGGGTGCTTCTGTCACTCTGAAGTAAGGCTAGTTAGTCTTTTACTTTAAAAAGGCGGTGCGGGGAGAAGTTTCCCGCACCGCCTTTTTTACCGCATATGTACAGGCAATAATCCGCTATATGCTTCCAATTGCTGGCAACAAGATTGCGGTTAGGGAACTAGAGTTTTAACCGCGGACTTTGAGGAAGCTACAGGTTAATACCCTAAAGCTACTTATTCGCGGAGGGCACAAAACCAGGCAATTTTAAGTGCCAGCACGCTGGTAGGCGTTAGGATGCAAACAGCTTCGCGCGACTTAAATCAAAGTAGGGGTGATTTCATGACTGTGCTACGCCACCTGGGTAAAAAAGAATGGTTGCTTAGCGCGCTGGCGATTATCACCATTATTTGCCAGGTTTTCTTAGATTTGCGCCTGATTGATTTCATGCAAACCATCACCGAAATGATTGTGAAACCAGGTGCTACCGTCAGCGGGGTGCTATCAGAAGGCGCAAAAATGCTCGGCTGCGCCGCCGGATCGATGATAGTAGCCATAGTCACCGGTTATTGCATGGCCATGATTGGTGCCACCGTGGCCCGCAACCTACGTCAAGCCGTTTTTACCAAAGCGATATCCCTACCGCAAGCAGATTTTGAGCGCTTTGGCGCGCCCTCGCTAATTACCCGCTCCACAAATGATGTCACTCAGCTGCAAATGTTCGTGGTGATGGGGTGTCAAATGATGGTGAAAGCCCCCATCCTCGCCATCTGGGCAATCGTAAAAATCGCCGGGAAGAACCTTACTTGGACCGCCGCAACCGGAGTTGCGGCATTGATACTGCTGGTCATGATTTTGATCATTTGGCGAATCGTGATGCCGCGGATGATGCGGATGCAGCGGATCACTGACGACCTGAATCGAGTAACCCGCGAACACATGGAGGGGGTGCGGGTAATCCGTGCCTACGGCTCCCAGAATTTCCACGAGCAGCGTTTTGAAGCCACCAACACCGAACTAACCAACACGCACCTAATCGTATCCGGCACTTTTTCCTTCATGATGCCGGTCATGAACACGGTGATATCCGGGCTTAACCTGGCGATCTATGTTCTGGGTGCTTTCATGATTTCCGCAGCTGCCGGCGCGGAAAAAATAACCTTGTTTTCGCAGATGATCGTGTTTTCTGGGTATGCGACCCAGGCGATTGGCGGATTCTTGATGATGGCAATGGTATTCGTCTTCGCACCCAGAGCAATCGTTGCTAATCGTCGTATCCGGGAGGTACTAGATTGCGAACCTTCCCTAGTTGAGGCGGCCGATATCGACAATAAATCGAGTCGCGTCCTCGAGAAAGAAACCCGCCCAGACCTACAGGTGCCGGCGATTGAATTTAGAGACGTGTCATTTAGCTACCCCGGAGCCGAAGACGACGCCCTCCACCAGATAAATCTAAAGATTGCTCGCGGGCAAACCGTAGCCCTCATTGGAGCCACCGGCAGCGGGAAAACATCACTGGTGAACCTGATTCCCCGAGTTTATGATCCCCGGGAAGGACAGGTTTTGATTAACGGCAAAGACGTGCGGGAATGGTCGCTGCTAGACCTGCGTAACCAAATCGCATATTCACCCCAAAAAATCACGCTATTCACCGGCACTATCGCTTCCAATATTGCTTTTGGAAAAGGTCCGAAAAACATTACCCCCGTCGATATTGTTGAGGCTGGTGACATCGCTGCCTGCGATTTCATTGCCGATAAAGAGGGTGAGTACGCGGCGGAAGTAGCTCCAGGGGGCACAAACTTTTCCGGCGGGCAAAAACAACGGATTTCGATTGCCCGGACAGTGGCCAGAGACGCGCAAATCATGATTTTCGACGATACTTTTAGCGCCCTCGACTATGCCACCGACCGGGAGGTTCGCGGGCAGTTATCGGCGAAAGCAAGCGAGAAAACCCAGATCATTGTGGCGCAGCGGATCGCTACTGTGCGAGAAGCTGACCAGATTCTAGTGATCGATCACGGCAAAATCGTGGAGCGGGGAACGCATGAGTCGCTAATGGCTTCCTCAAAGATTTATCGAGAAATTGCGCTGTCCCAACTCTCTGAGGAGGAGTTGGCATGAAAGACCTAGAAATGAGCAGGTGGAATCGGCAAGTCGAGTCGGCGCGGCGTGGCCTAGAACCAGTCGCAGAAAAAATGTCACCAGTACGCCCAGGTGGAGGGCACGGTGGGAATGTCTATGAGAAAGCCCAGAAAGGACAGTTCTCCCAATCGGTGCGCGGTCTTGCCCAGTTTTTAGGGCGCTACCGGATAGCTATCCTGTTCGCGGTAGTTTTGGCAATTGCCGGATCGCTTTTGACTGCGGTCACGCCGATGTTCCTAGGGTTGATAACCGACGAGATTGCCGCCGGATTGCGTAGCAGTATCGATATGGATCAAATCTTTGCCCTGTTGCGGATGGCTACCCTCGTCCTTGCCTTAGGCTTCTGTTTTAACCTGGGGCAATCGTTGATTATGGTGATGGTTACCCAACGCACTGGGCAACGGATGCGTTCCGCGATTGACCGGAAAATCGATCGCCTGCCGCTGTCTTTCTTTGACAAAACCAGTCACGGCGACACTATGAGCCGGGTAACCAACGATATCGACACCCTGGTGCAAACCCTGCATTCGGCAATCACCACTATCATTACCGGCGTAGTCACCCTGGTGGGAGCCGCTTTTATGATGCTCTACACCGAGTGGCGGATGGCGCTAGCCGGTATGGGGGTCACCCTATTGGGGTTCGTTCTCAACGCGGTGATTATGATGTTCTCCCAGCGTTTCTTTATTCGCCGGCAATCCTATTTGGGCAGCCTAAATGGGCATATTGAAGAATCGCTATCCGGGCAAGGAATCATCAATATCTATAACGCGCAATCCGGCACCACTACCGAGTTTAACCGTCGTAACCAGCGACTTTTTAATGCGACTTGGCGCGCCGATTTCCTCTCCCAGTTAATGATGCCGGTAATGGGATTTGTGGGAAACCTCGGTTACGTGGTGGTATGCGTGCTGGGTGCAGTCCTGGTGGTGAAAGGCTATGTAACTATCGGCGTAATCGCCGCCTTCATGCTCTATATCCGGGTTTTTACCCAGCCGCTATCGAACCTAGCTTCTGCCGCGGCCTCCTTCCAATCAGCAGCCGCTGCCGGAGGGCGCGTTTTTGAAATCCTGGAAGAGGACGAGCTATCGGACGAATCCGAAAAACCGGCGCTGACTGGCCAAGTAACCCGGGGCGAGGTCGAGTTTCGGGATATCCACTTCTCCTACCAGAGAGGTAAAGAAATCATTCACGGCTTCTCCGCCCTAGTAAAACCGGGACAAAACGTAGCGATAGTAGGGCCGACTGGAGCTGGAAAAACCACCCTGGTAAACCTGTTGATGCGCTTTTATGAACTGGACAGTGGGGAAATCCTCTTGGACGGAACCCCGCTTTCTGCAATGCGGCGCGAGGACGTGGATTCACAGTTCGCTATGGTGCTGCAAGACAGCTGGGTGTTCCAAGGAACCTTGCGGGAAAACCTGGTATATTCCCGGCAGAACGTATCCGAGGAACGCCTGGAGCAGGTGATTAAAGCAGTAGGACTCAGTGACTTGGTTGCGCAACTGCCTCACGGCCTAGATAGCGAGATTCGAGAAGATTCTGCCCTCTCTAGCGGACAACGGCAGCTGGTGACTATTGCTCGCGCTATGCTTGCCGATAAGCCGCTGCTGATTCTCGATGAGGCTACATCCTCGGTCGATACCCGCACGGAACAGCTGATTCAGCGAGCGGTAGCCAAAGCTACCACGGGGCGCACCTCGTTCGTGATTGCCCATCGTCTGTCTACGATCCGCGACAGTGACGTGATATTCGTGATGGAACATGGCGATATTGTCGAGTTCGGCACGCATGAAGAGTTGCTGGCCTCCAAAGGCGCATACGCCCGCCTCTACAACGCACAGTTCACCAAAGGTGACATTGATGCTTGATTGATTCGCGCTGAAACTAGGTTCCCCTCCTGCCCAAAAACACGAAAAATGCTCATGCATTTTCCGAGTTTTACGCCCGCCTAGCCGACTCGGAAAAACCTAGTTTCAGCGCTTTCTTCGCCATTCATGTCTGTGTTTTGCTGTAGCTGCGCGTTGGAAGTTGCGGATCTGAAGAAGTAAAAGTGCTTGTGGATTCGGTTCCTGGCAGATGCTAAGAATGGAATTTATTGGGCAGAAGGAAAAATCTACCCTCCGCGCCTGCATAGATGAAACTACCTCTGGAATCTTCATCTTTATGTGCGGTCGGCGTAGTCACGCGTTCAAGGATGCCGGTCTGCAATCACCTAATATCGCCAATTCCACCAGTATGGAATATAGATACTGGTATTGAAGATTCGTGAGTCTAACGGTTCTAAGCTAGAAAGCGCGCTAGCTAGGGGGCGTTCTTGACTCTAAAGCACCTTAGAGAAGAAGTCTTGGGTGCGGGGGTTTTGAGGGTGGTTGATTACCTGTTCAGGGGTGCCCTGCTCCAAGATTTTGCCTTCGTCCATGAACACCACATGGTCGGCAACTTCCCGGGCAAAACCAATCTCGTGGGTAACCACAATCATGGTCATCCCGCCGCGTGCCAAATCCTGCATGACCGACAACACTTCCCCCACTAGCTCGGGATCAAGGGCGGAAGTGGGTTCGTCAAACAGCATTAGCTCGGGTTCCATGGCAAGGGCGCGGGCAATCGCGACTCGCTGTTGCTGTCCCCCCGAAAGCTGCGCTGGGTAATGGTCTGCGCGATCTGCCAGCCCCACCCGCTCTAACAGCTCCAACGCCTGAGCTTGCGCCTTCTCTTTGCCGATTCCTTTCACCTGTGTAGGCGCTTCCATCACGTTTTCTAGCGCCGTCTTATGGGGGAACAGGTTGAAGCGCTGGAACACCATACCCACTTGGGAGCGCTGGCGCGCGATTTCCTGATCGGTCAAACGGCGCAGCACGGTTCCCTGCTCGGTAAGCGAACCGCGACGGCGATCCAAGGCAGCGCGGAAAGGATTTTTCGAGGGCGCGTCCTCTTCCATCCCCAATAGTTCTCCGTTGAGGTAAACGCGTCCTCCAGACACCTGTTCCAACTCGTTTACGCAGCGCAGGAGGGTAGATTTGCCTGAGCCGGACGGACCCAGCAGCACGCACACTTCACCGATAGCTACCTGCAAACTTACATCCCGCAGTACGTGGAGATCCCCGAAAAACTTGTGGACGTGCTGCATATCCACCATCAGGGGTTGATTTTCTGTTTGTGAGGTCATGGGGTGTACTCCAAGAAAGGATCGTCTTTGGTGGTGCCGGATTCGGCCATGGCGCGCATTTTACGGGATCCGGCGGATTTCTTATCTCCACCGGTACGTTCATCGAAACCCCGACCGAAGTAACTTTCGATATGGTTTTGAATTACCATCAAAATCGAAGTAATTGTCAAATACCAGATAGCTGCCACCAGCAGTAAGGGGATCGGCAAGAATAGGCGCTGCCCGATGGTTTGGGTGGCGAAAGTAATCTCCAAAGTAAACGGCACTGCCAAGACCAGGGAAGTGGTTTTCAGCATGGAAATGGTTTCGTTGCCAGTAGGCGGAATGATTATCCGCATGGCTTGGGGCAGGATAATCCGTCGCAGAATCTGACTGCGTCGCATTCCTAGGGCGCGAGCGGCTTCTTCTTGCCCAGAATCTACCGCATTCAGACCGGAACGTACGATTTCTGCCAAATATGCGCCCTCGTTAAGTCCCAACCCTAAAATCGCTGCTACCGCCGGGCTAATTACCGTATTGGTATCAAAAGTCAGCAACTCTGGCCCAAAGGGAACCCCTAGAGACAGGGTGGAATAGAGGGTGGGCAGCATTCCCCAAAATAGTAGCTGCGTATAGATAGGGGTTCCGCGGAAGAACCAAATATAGGTCCAGGACACCCCTTTCATAATCGGGTTAGGGGATTGGCGCATAATCGCCATAGTTACCGCGAGGATCACCCCGATAAGCATGGAAACTACGGTCAGTATCAGCGTCCACATGATGCCGCGCAGCACCGTGGGGTGGAAGATATATATGGCTACCTGATCCCAACGGAACTTTTCATTAGTGACCAGGCCATGCACCAGCATGGCGGCCAGAATCAGCACTACAACCGCACTAACCAGGCGGCCCGGTGAAAATACCGGGCGCGGCCTGGTCAGCGTGGCGCCATCTTTCAATTTTTGGCTATTCATATTTAAAGGTTATGTCCTAGTAAGTTACTCGGAAACTTTCGGATTAATCTCGGCTTTTTCGAGAATGAAGCTATCAGCACCGTAAAGGGCGAAGATTTTCTCCAAAGTTCCGTCATCCATTAGTTTTTGCAGAGCTGCCTGTACCGCTTTCGCCAGTTGCTCGTTATCTTTATTAACCACTACGCCATGCTGGGCGGTCTCGAAAGCTTTGCCGACAATTTCTAGTTCGCCGCCGCTCATCTTGACTGCGTATCCCACGACTGGGGAGTCGGCGAGTACCGCGTCATACTGGCCTCCAGTGACCTTGGGGACAATCTCGGTCTGCATTTTGTGTTCTTTTACGGTGACTGCAGGTTTTCCGTCCGCCTCACACTGTTTGGAAATCTCTTTAATGGTTTCCTGTTGAGCGGTGCCGGTCTGCACCCCCACGGTTTTGCCGCACGGGTTCTTCGGATCGAACTTCTTGGGGTTGTCTTTAGCTACTCCGTAAGAGAAGCCTAGTTCGGCGTAGGAAACCATCTGGGTCTCGGCTTCCCGCTCCTTGGTGATGCTGAAACCGGAAACTCCGATGTCATATTTGGTTCCAATTTGCGGAATCAGGGAGTCGAATTCACCGTGAGTGGTGGTGCCGTCTTTTAGTCCCATGACTTTGGCAATGGCCTTGACCATGTCTACATCGTAGCCGGTAGGAGTCTTATTGTCGGCCTTCATGTATTCGGCGGGGGCGTAGTCTACCGAAGCCCCGTTCTTGAGAACTCCGGCCTTCTTGATGTCGGCAGGTACTAGTTTTTCTACTGCGGGGTCGGCTTTAATAGTTGATACATCAAAGCCCTTTTCGCCCGGATCGTCTGTGGGGGCGGTTGCCTCACTACCGGAGCTGCAAGCCGCTAATCCGAGCGAGGTGAGGGAAATGGCGGCGAGCGCCGCAAGTTTGCGTTTCATGATATCTCCAATCAGTAGGTCTGTAGAAAGTATGCAATGCAACGAATAATTATGCAAATTCCTGCGGGAGGTCTGTGGTGGGTATCTCTTTTACCCCTCCTGCGCCCTCGTAAAACTCGCGTTTTCAAGGGGCGAAACCCATTTTTTTGCGGTGAGGACGTGCACGAGCCTTATAAGAAACAAAACCCAGATATGCTAGGGACGTGAACAAACGCTGCTCTCGCAGGTCGCGGCACGCTATTGCTATTTTGATTTCTGCTTTAGCGTTAGCGCTACTTATACCCCTGCCCGCTCAGGCGCGCGAGCATCCCCGCGTCCTCGTCCTTATTTCCTCCGGTCTTTCCTGGTCAGACATCGATCCGGCAGAAAAAGAGGGCAAAGAATTCTTGGAGGCTCTAGGAACAGCTAGGGTAGCTAACTTGACTCGCCATAACGCGGCTAAAACTACCTGTCCCTTAGATGGGTATCTAAGTTTATCGACAGGCATGCGAGTAACTCCCACTAAAGCCCGTGCCCAGGGATATTGCCCCGAAATTCCCGCTCTGGGTGACGGTGTTTTCTCCGCAGCTGCGCTAAAAGAATGGCAAAAAGATGCCGCTCGGCAAAATGAACAAGCCGTTCCCGGAATTTTAGGGAAAAGTCTGGCAGAACAGGGTAAAAAAGTGGTGGCTATCGGTCCGGGAGCCAGCGTGGCCGCTATGGATAATAGTGGAAGGGTAGCTAACTATCGTCCGCGAGCAACTGCCGAGGAGCTTACCTCCCAGGTAAAAGTG
The DNA here is from genome assembly GCF_902489465.1 of uncultured Varibaculum sp. Lineage (GTDB taxonomy): Bacteria > Actinomycetota > Actinomycetes > Actinomycetales > Actinomycetaceae > Varibaculum. The sequence continues at coordinate 24,276 of NZ_CABTZZ010000009.1, forward strand.
GCTTTAGAGGACGCCGAAGTCACTATTGTCGATGTGGGATTGGTAAGTTCAAATAGCGCTATTAAAGTTTCCTCCACTTCGTTAAACGCCACTCCTGCCGATGGTTTACCGGGAGCAGATAGAACAGACAAACCCCGCAGTAAACAGGTTTTGGCCTCTCTTACTGCCGCCCTGAAAGCCGCTCAAGCCGCAGATCTGGTTTTCGGTTTAGACGTTGCCGATCATTCCGCCACGCCCCATTTAGGGATGGCTTTTACCCGCGCCCACGGGGAAAAGCCGGGAATAATTCGTTCCTCTTCTACCCGACAGTTGGGGTTAGTGTCTACCGTTGACTTCACCAGCCGCATCCTCGATGCCACCGGTGCAAACGCTCCTGAATATCTAGTGGGAGGAACCTTTAGCGTCGCGCGAGACTATGGAATGGCCGGCAATTTAGACTGGTTGCGCAACCAGGCTCTGCGATCCGATCAGGCAAGCATTCTGCAGGCGCGCTTTATTGTGCTAACCGGGATTATCTTATTGGCAGCAGTGGGGCTTTTGGTATTTCTACTACGACGGGAGTATTTGGGGCTCTCTAGTAGCTCCCGTAAGGTAATCGTGCTCTTGTGCCTGAGCGCCAGCTTACTGGGGCCGGCTAGTTTCCTGGCGTCTAATATTCCGGCCGGTATCTTGGGGGGAACTGGCGGGAATTTTACGGCCAACGTCCTACAAATGTCGGTTCCCCTCCTTACCGTGCAATTTTTCTTGTTACTGATTGCAATCTCCCTGGCTTTGGCGGTGTTTTGTCTGGCCGCCGGAAAGGTTGTTGCCAGGTGGTGGGCAGGGCTGCAATTTTCTGCTCCGGTACTGGTCGCTGCAACTCTAGTGATTATCTGGTTGCTGGTCAGCCTATTAACGGGATCTCCCGATCAAATCTCTGCCATGTTCTCTTCTGCCGCCACTGCTGCTACTCGTTTCTACGGGCTAAATAACAATAAGTATTCTTTCTTATTCGCCGCGGTCTTAGCCCTAGAATGCCTGGTTTTAGCGCCTGCAGTGGCCAAGTTCCCGGAGCGGCGCCGTCGCTACTTTATCTACGGTTTCACTCTGCTGACAGTAGCCGTAATCCTAGATGGTTTCCCCTGGCTAGGAGCCGATGTAGGCGGGCCGCTAGCCATGATTCTCGGGATAGGGATCACTCTGAACTGGGTACTAGGCAAAAAGGTGGGGCCAGGAAAAGTAGTGGCGCTTATAGTCGCCGCATTTTTGGCCTCGAGTTTATTTGTATTGGTCGACAAGCTAGCTAGCCCCCCTGCCCGCACTCACTTTGGGCGTTTTATTTCCGAGGTGGCGAATGGAGGCGGAGGAATTATTGTGAAGCGTAAAGCTGAAGCCATGGTGAATACCTTCGGTGGCTCCCTCATCTTCACGGTTTTGGTAATTCTGGGAGCTGGGGTAACTATTTGGTACCTTATTAGACGCAAACGAGGTGCAAGCGGCGTCGCGAGTCGTCCCCACGCGCGGCTTGGCGGAGGGTTGTCGACGTTGAATCGCATTCCGGGGGCAGCCTATTTTGCCAAGGGAGTGTTGCTTACCTCCGTACTGGCGGCACTAACGAATGATTCTGGGGCTCTGATCCTAGTTTGCGCGGGATTATTTACCCTTCCGGCTCTCGATGTCATGCTGATTTTAAGTGCCAAGGAAAAGTCGCAACTGCAAAAACTGAGAAGCTAGAGGCTAAATAATCAAAATTCGGTGAAGTCGGTAACTTTCCTCTCTAGAGTTTTTGTATGCCTAACTCCGTTTGATAGTCTTTTGAGGTGCCTGAGTGCACGAGGCGGGTTACCCAAGCGGCCAAAGGGATCTGACTGTAAATCAGCCGGCGTAGCCTTCGGGGGTTCGAATCCCTCACCCGCCACGATGCTAAGTTTTCGGACTTGGCGGCAAACAGGTAGACTGCTAACTGGCAGGACGGAGTAAAATCTGTTTAACCAGCAGCTACGTTTACTGTTGCCCCGATAGCTCAGTAGGCAGAGCGTCTCCATGGTAAGGAGAAGGTCCAGGGTTCAAATCCCTGTCGGGGCTCTAGGGTTTGTTTTCACAGATCCTCAAGCGGCGGGGTAGCTCAGTTGGTGAGAGCGCACGACTCATAATCGTGAGGTCGCGGGTTCGAACCCCGCCCTCGCTACTTTTCAATTTCGATTGAAAATAGGTAATGCCGCTAATCGGGCGGCCCGAGACATAGAGGTAAATAAGAATGGCCAGCAAGTCGTCCGACGTACGTCCTAAGATCACTCTGGCGTGCAGTGAATGCAAAGAGCGTAACTACATCACCAAGAAGAACCGCCGGAATAATCCGGATCGTCTGGAACTGATGAAGTACTGCCCGCGTTGCCGTAAGTCGACTTCGCACAAAGAGACTCGCTAAGGGCGGGATCATTTAGCTAGCTGCTCTCGGCTCCTGCGGGTCTGTCGCGTATCCGTTCTCTATGTGCCAGATCGTTAACTTGGAATAGTCGCTAATGGATGCGGAAACCGTTGGAATAATCAGCTAGAAATAAAGATAAAAGAATACAGTTTAGGCTTAACGCCAAACGTATAGGCTTAATACTAAATGGTTGGGGGTCGCTGCTAAGCGACCCCCAACCATTTACTATTTCAGTTCGGCGCTAGGGGCTGAGGTAATCCCAATCTCAGGATTACCCCAGCCCCCTAGTAGTTAGCTCCCTAACCAGCCAGTTTTTGCAGCGCCTGCAAAGACTTCTGGGCATTAGCTTTCGGGCCGCCACCAGCCGGAGGTTCCGCATCAATCATGATGTCCTGTTCCAGCACGTAGTAGCCGTCAAACCCGGCTTTGTCCAGTTCAGACACAATGGTACCGAAATCAATGTCGCCCTCTCCGATGGGGGCAAACATGCCGGCCTTAACTCCCTGCGACCAGGTGATTTCACCAGGTAGCAACTTGTCAGTCATTTCCTTATGTACATCTTTGGCGTGGACGATCACCGTGCGACCGGGGTATTCCTTAACGATTGCCACTGGATCACAGCCGCCACAAACCATATGTCCGGTATCCAGGCACAGGGCTACCTTGGATTCATCCAGCATTTTGCGGATCTCGCAGTCATTTTGAATCATGGTTCCCCAGTGCGGATGCACGCAGGCTTTCACCCCGGCTTCAGCGCAAACATCGCTGATCCGATCCAAGTTCCCGAACAGAGTCTTCCATCCTTCCTCATCAAGTACCGGGCGATCATCATAACCGTCACGGCCGGAATCAGCTGCCAGAATCAGGTACTCGCCACCGGCAACTTTAAAGGCTTCAAGCTCCTTCTGTACTGCCGGAATCGGGTCAATCTCGGGGTCGTGCATAATCGCCAGGAAGAAAGCTCCCACCGGCTTCAAATCGTACTTGCTAACTTCTTCGGCGCGAGCGGCGGCCTCAATCGGCAACCACCCCTGGGGGCCGAATTCAGTCGCGGCTAAACCGATTTCCTTCATCTCGGTCAGCACCCGCTCAGGGGTCATCTGGTATCCCCAACCTGGTACTTCACATACACCCCAAGAAATAGGAGCTCCCGCAATCTTCATATTATCCTCCATTGGTATTTATACAGGTAAATAGGGTTTGTTCAACTTGTTTTCTTCTTTATCTACTTTTATTGCTGTCTGATAAGACGCCCTGGTTACTGGCGCGTCCTCCATAATCCTTATTGGATGCCGCTCGGTAACCTATTGGCCTACTTTGACCGGGCGTTGTTCGCGAGCTGACTTTCCAGCGGCCTCTGCTAGTAGCAGCGCTTGAGCGCCATCCTCGATTGAAGGGGTAGGCTTGCCGCCTTCCGTAACTACCGAAATGAACTGGTTTAGCTCAGCCGCATAGGCCTCGGCGTAGCGAGTTAGGAAGAAATCCAGGTACGGTTCGCGGGACAGAGAATAGCTGTCTTTAGAAAGCGACACCGTGGTGGGACGCTGATTGTCGGCATTTAATTGCCCGTCATGGCCGGTTACCTCTAGGCGCTGATCATAGCCAGTGGCGCAATGACGATTATTGATAATGGTGGCTACTGCTCCCGACTTGGCGGTTAGCACAATCACCGCGGCGTCATAGTCGTTGCAAGCCGCAATTTCGGGATCTAGGTTCTGCGGGATGGTAGTGACGGTGTCAATGTCTCCCAGCAAGAAACGAGCCATATCGAAATCATGGATGGTCATATCTTTGAAGATTCCCCCGGAAACTTTAATGTAGTCCGCAGGAGGAGCCGCCGGGTCGCGTGAAATAATGGTTACTTGTTCAATTTCACCGATCTCGCCCTTATCCATCAGCTCTTTTACCCGCGCAAAAGAGGGATCAAAACGGCGGTTGAAACCCAACATCACCGTGGGATCTAGTCCCTTGAGCGCTTCGCGCAGTTCTTCAACTTTCGCGGTTTCCATGGCAACGGGTTTTTCGCACAGGGCAGCTTTACCAGATTTAGCAGCGGCGATGATATGAGGAACGTGCAGCGGCGTGGGAGAACCAATGATCACGGCATCAATATCGGGGTTATCCCAAATTTCTTTTTCGTCGGTTACTCCGCGTCCCCCGTATTGTTTAGCGAGTTCGTCAGCCGCTTCTTGGCGGATATCAAAAACCACTTCAAGAGAAGCATCTGGGTTGGCCGCTAGGGTTTTTGCGTGAACGTGCCCGATTCGTCCGGCACCCAGTAATCCAAATTTCAACATAAAACAACTCTGTTCTCTGCAGGGGAGTAACTAAGCTCCCATTCCTTTGTCCTTACAATAAACAAGAATAAAGGAATAATTTACGAATGTAAATACATAAACAAAAAATTTCGGTAAAACCGATAACCATTTAGCTATGTACCGCGGTATCCGGTAGCGATTACGGGGATACAGGTAGTCGCAAGATAGAAGGACGCGCGCACCCTCCTAGAAAAATCGAATAAAACGCTACTTCCAGCGCAGTAGCATTAAAAAGCCTCCGAAAGCTACGCCTAGACCCAAAGCTAGGTTCCAGTTACCGGCATTGGGGATGGGGTAGGAACCAGAAGAAATATAGTAAATAACCACCAGCACCAGGCCGACCAGCATTAACGCTACCGAAAGCGGTGCCCACCAACTGGGGGAAGGCTTCATATCAGCAGCCCAAGACTTGTTTAACTCCTCTGGCTGTTGTTCGCGGTGGGGCTTAGCGCCTTTACGCTTACGAGACTCCGGCACGGGGTGACCTCCAAAAGTAGGGTTTTACTAGCTAGGTTCATTCTAGTGTTATTGGCGCTGTAGACCTAGTTAGATCCGTTTTCCGGTAAATTAAGTCTAGGATGATACCAGGACATCGCGTCCTGAACCCACAGTAAGCGAACTCGGAAGAATATGAGTAGGAAAACCAAGCAAGCGCGGTCAGCGACCAATAACCGTCGGCATCGTTTTGATCCCATTGCGGCTTTCGGCGAGCTATTAATTATCGTGGGGTTGCTGGCCGGGCTCTTCGCGTTCTGGGACGTTTTTGTCACCGACTGGCAGGTTGCCAGTTATAACCAGAAAGCTTTAACCTCGTTCCAGCAAGCCAATAAATCCTGTCCCAATCGTATTTCGAAGGACGAACGCACTAGCGCTCCGCCCAGCGGGGGAATCAAGCAAGAAAATGAAACCCTAGGGGCACTGCATGTTCCGAAATGGAACTATATGGTGATTCCGGTTAAAGAAGGTACTACGCAAACCATTTTGAATACCGGGGCTGCTGGGCACTATGAAACGACGGCGCTTCCCGGACAAATCGGAAACTTCTCGGTTGCCGCCCACCGTCGTTCCTTTGGTTCTAACTTCCGCCGCATTGACGTGTTAAAACCCGGGGACACCGTGGTGATGGAGACTGCAAACGAGTGGCTGATCTATAAGGTCAGGGACCATAAGATTGTGCTTCCTACCCAATCGGATGTGATCTTACCGGTGCCAGAAAAACCGGGGGAGCAGCCCAGCGAACGCCTAATGACTATGACCACCTGCAACCCGGAGTATGGCAACTGGGAACGTTATATCGTGCATCTAACTTTCAATCACTGGGTGCCCAGAGATAGCGGCATCCCCAAAGAACTGGCAGAAGGAGGCAACGCATGTGCGGGCTAATCTGGGATCTACTGCCCGGCCCGAAGTGGCTGAAATTCCTGCAGGTAGTACTGATAATCGCCCTCATCATTATGGCCTGCTTTTGGTGGCTATTCCCCTGGATTTCCCAAACCCTGGATCTAACCGGTACCACCGTGGGCAGCCCCCAAGGATATAGCAGCAGCCAGGCAAGCTGGTTATAAGCTGGCTATACAGCACCTGCCGTTAACTGGGTATAACCACAGCTAGTGGCCAGGGGATGCTAAACCTAAGGGGTAGAGCTGCTCGGGGAAGGTTCCGAGCTGGCATTATCTCCCGTTGGCGAGGTAGACGGGGAAGACGAGGAACCAGGTGAGGGCGCAGGCGGCGTCTTCGCCACTTTAACCGTGACAGAGCTGCCTACCTTAACCCGTCCCAAAGGATCCACCGCAATGATTTGCCCATTAGGAGCCTCAGTGGTTTCTTCACTGATCGTATTCGTCTGTAAACCTAAGTCAGCGAGGTATTTCAACCCCTCTTCCTGAGTTTTACCGACAACCTGCCCGGAATCGATCGATACGTAACCGGAAGAAAGTACCAGAATAATTTCATCATCCTTGGTGGCCGAAGATCCCGCCTCCGGAGTCGTGCGAATAACCCGATCGGCTGCAACTTTGGAATCGTCCTCGTATTTTACCGAGCCGACCTGCAAACCCGCATCCTCTAAGGTCTTCCGAGCTGCCTCTTGGGTTTGTCCCGAAACATCGGGAACGGTAATTTCGGCAGCACCTGAAGACAGCTGGATAGTAACTGTCGAACCTATATCTACCAGTGAGCCAGGTTTAGGATCGGTAGCTGCGACTTTACCTTTGTCTACGGTGTCAGAAGCTATAGCTTGCCCCTGCTCCATAACTAAACCCAGGTCTTCTAAGCTGCGTTGCGCCTCGATAGCGGTCATTCCGATAATGTTCTCGGGAATGGCCACTTGTTCGGGCTCCTGGTTCTTATTGGAAGTGATCAGCCACCAAACCACCGCGATGAGGGCGATTGCCGCTAATATCCCCATGACTACTGCCCAAATAGTTTTCCTCTTCTTTTTCTTTTGGGCAATCTCTTTTTCCTCGTCCTCGTTATCTGGATCCTCTCCCAGAACCTGTGACCACTGGGCGGGAGCATAGGAAGTGTGGGGGGCAGCAATGCCTTCTGTCGGCGTGGTAACTGGTAGCGGTGGCAGCATCGGGGCAGAAATAGCAGCTCCGGCGGCCGCCCGCACCATATCCGAACGCATAGACGCCGCATCCTGATAGCGTTCCTCGGGTCGCTTAGCCAATGACTTCATAACCATGCGATCAAGTTCGGGGCTAATATCGGCGGCAATAGCAGACGGTAGCGGCGGCATTTCGGCCACATGCTGGTAGGCAACCGAAACTGCGGAATCTCCTTTGAATGGCGCCCTTCCGGTCAGCAGTTCAAATAACATGCAACCACAAGAGTACAGGTCAGAACGGGTATCTACGGTTTCACCACGTGCCTGCTCGGGAGATAGGTACTGAGCGGTTCCCACCACCGCATCGGTACTGGTCATGGTCTGTCCCGAGTCTTCTAAGGCACGGGCAATCCCAAAATCCATAACCTTGATTTTTCCGCTATTGGTAAGCATCACGTTGCCGGGCTTAATATCCCGGTGTACCAGGCCGCGTTTATGGGAATACTCAAGGGCATTGAGTACCCCCGACATGATTTCGACGGCCTCGTTAATCGGTACCGGTTGGCCATCAGTGAGGAGTTGGTGCACCGTGTGCCCTTCTACCAGCTCCATGACGATATAGGGGACGTGCACTTCGGTGCCGTCAGGGGCAGTCACCACCTGTTCGCCAGTGTCATAGACCTGCACGATGTTTTCATGATTTAAGGAAGCAGACGCCAAAGCCTCACGTCGAAAACGCGTCAGGAATACCGTGTCCTTTGCCAGGTCTATACGCAGCATTTTGATCGCTACTACCCGCGACAGCAGGGTGTCGTAGGCCTGGTGTACTTCCGCCATTCCCCCTCTGCCGATGAGGGAACGGATTTCGTAGCGTCCTCCGCCTATGCGGTATGGAGATTCTGCCATGGGTCTTCCTTTTGTTCCGAAACTACCATTATTACAGCTTTTTGTTGAGGGGGCACCGGCGTGGGGGCGGCGGAATAAACCAGGCTAGCCCCCAGGCTTAAAGCGGTTACCAGTATCCACAAAATCAGGGTTACTAATACCAGATATAGCGGAGAACGAGGCGTGGCGTTTCCATGTCTAGCTCTGGAAACATCTTGGTTCCACCATTTCTGGCTCAAGAAGGGCGCTTTTTCGTAAGGGCGACGTAATCTAGCCACCTGCGCCGCTAAGGGGTCAACCGGTCTTATGCCTATCTGGGATTCTAGCCGGCGGCTCCAAGCAGCTAACGGTGCCGTTAGGGAGGGAGCAGCAGCTTGCGCCGCTGGCGAAGGTGGCGTGGCATAACGAGGGGGCGCACTCGCTTTGCGCCAGTTAAGCGCTTGCGGCAGCGAACGCAGACGCTCTAACTGCGAGCGGGGTCGGGAAGCAGAAACTGGAGGTATCAGCGCCGCGAACTCGCGAGGACGTTCGCGCAGGCGTACTCGTTGTTGCCAGGCTTTCTCGGGTAAAGGCACCGAATCCGGTAGGATCTGGGGAGCCGGAACCGTCCCTCCGGAAAGATAGAGCATGGGGGAGCCGTCTTCTTCTCTAGGAGCGCTAGCGGTTGGTTGAGGCTGCCAGGTGGAGTCTTTCGTGGTCGCGGCAGCTGCCGGCTCATCAATATCGGGCGAGGGCGCCTGTTGCCGGGAATCAAGGCTTTCCTTAACGGAGGTGCTGGCAGGTAAAGGTATGTGTACTGCCTGGTCTAGTTGCGCTATTTCTTCCAGATCCTCTTGCAGATTCTCCAGATCAGCCGGTTCGGTAGACGTCGGATCTGGTGCTTTATCTGCCAGCTCTGCCGGTTCTGCTAGAGTGGCGGCTTCCTCTCCGACCTCGGGAACGCTGTCTTCATCAGCGGGGGCAGCTGGCGAGTCACCTGCGGAATTAAGCGCCTGTTGCACTTCCACTAAACGTTGCATTAAGGTATCTGCACTGGCCAGACGTTTTTGAGGTTCTTTTTCTAACAGCTGCATCACCAGTTCACGCAAACTGGGAGCCACAGAATCAGGCAGAGCCGGCACCGGTTTATTAACATGGGCGAAAGCAATATGTACCGGTTTGTCACCGCTGAAGGGGCGTTTGCCGGCTAAAGCTTCATACGCGATAATCCCCAGGGCATAGAGGTCGCCTGCGGGAGTAGCTGGCTGTCCCATCGCTTGTTCAGGCGGCAGATACTGCGCGGTACCCATAACCATCCCCGCCTGCGTTAAATTAACTTGCCCCGGAGCCTTAGAAATCCCGAAATCGGTTAGTTTTACTTCTCCCGTAGGAGTAACCATAATGTTGCCCGGTTTAATATCCCGGTGCACAATGCCGGCACCATGTACTGCACTGAGAGCATCAGCGGTCTGATACAGCACCGATAACAGGAAATCAGTCTCTAAAATGTGTTCCTGATCCAGGATTTCGGTGAGCGAAACCCCATCGACCAGTTCCATACTGATCCAGCCCAGACCGGAGTCCTCTCCTGAGGCGTGTACCTCCGCTAAGTTCGGGTGATGAACCCGAGAAGCGTTATAGGCCTCAATCTGCAATCGGGACAGGAAAAGCTTTTTACCCGCCAGTTCCGGGCGCAGAATTTTAAGCGCCAGCCTTTCGCCAGTTTTTTCATCCAGCGTCTGCCAAACCTCTCCCATACCGCCGATCGCAAGGCGAGAAAGCAGCAGGTAACGCCCCGATATCTTCATCCCAACTTTTAAGGAGGCAACCGCTTTTTGCGCGTTGGTGGCCTGCCCGGTAGCAGTCGCTGCCGGTTCCAGAGGAGTTGACATTTCGGCTTCCCCGGCGCGCGGCGGGACAGGTAATACGTGACTATCAGTCATGATTTATCGCCGCCTGTACCACTTGTTTTGCTACCGGTCCGGCAACCGGTCCGCCGTGAGGGGTGGGGTTGGAATTATCGCCCTCAATTACTACCGCGAAAGCCAGAGGCAGGTTAGGGGTATCTGCCCAGCCCACATACCAGGCATCGGTTTTGTTGCCACCGGTTTGCGCAGTTCCCGTTTTAGCACCCATCTCTACTCCGGCTACCCGGCCAGCTTCGCCGGTTCCCTCGGTAACGGTGGCGATCATCATCTGTCTAAGCTGCGCGGCGACCTCTTTAGAGATCGGTTTTCCGAGTTTGCCCCCGGAACGATAAGTTCTGGTGGCTTTTCCATCTGACCCCAACTCGGCGGCGACCAGGAAGGGACGCACCTGAGTTCCCTGATTGGCTACCGCTGCGGCTACGGTAGCCATCATTAGCGGTGAAGTGCGCACCTCATATTGCCCGATCGCACTCATCATAGTGGAAGCTATCCCCGGGTCGGAGGAAGGGAAATAAGATTTTTGGACTGGCAGCGGAATCTTTAAATCGCTCTTGGGATTGAAACCAAAAGCCTCGGTCTTGTCTTTTAATGCCTGATACCCCAAGTCTTGACCGATCTTAGCGAAAGGCGTGTTACAAGAATACGCAAAGGCATAAGTGAAAGTGGGATGGCCATTTCCGCATCTCGTGGATTCAATATTGGAAATTTTAGCCCGCGAGCCGGGCAGTGGCACCGAGACGGGAGCCTCTACGGCGTCCTCAGGCGCGCGGATTTGCTGTTCTAGGGCGGCAGCTGCAGTAATGATTTTAAAAGCCGAACCGGGAGGGTATTCTCCGCGCAAAGCCCGATCTAGCATAGGTTTGGACGGGTTAGCCTGCAGCTGCTTCAAGGTCTGTTGTGACTGTTTTTCACTGCCGGTCGCTAAAGAACTGGGATTAAAGCGCGGGGTGGTAACCGCTGCGAGGATTGCCCCACTTTGATAGTTGATGGCAACTACCGCACCTTTACGATTGCCGAGTGCCTGAGCTGCGGCCTGTTGAATCTGCGGATCGATAGTAAGGACAATCCCTCCGCCCTTTTGATTCTCTCCCGCTGCATATTTTAGTAACTGGGATAATGCCTGGCTGGAGGCTTCTCCCATTAACACCGAGTTCTGCAGCCGTTCCATCCCGGTAGCGTTACCTCCCGGGGAAAGATAACCGGTCAGATTAGAGTAAAGCGGCGCTTGCTCGGAGTAAACCCGGTGGTAACGCTTGCGGTAACCGGTAGAGTCTTTCGTGGGTTTTGAAGCCGCGATCGCGTTTTCTCCCACCATAATGGGGCCGCGTTCAATATATTTGGAACGGTAAAAGGCGCGAGAATTCCGCCCATCCGCGTTCAGGGAATCAGCCCCCAGGAACTGGATATAGGTGCACGCCACCATCAAAGATAAAAACATGACAAAGACTACGAAAAAAAGCCGTTTAATCTGTGGATTCATGACGTTCACCTCCCGGAACTGGTCGCGCAGGAAAAGCGGCGTCAGGTGCTGCAGGGCTGGAAAGCGGTTGCGCCGATGAGGCGCGTTTGGTCGGCTTCCCGCCGGGATGGGAAGTAGCGGGGGAGGAGAGATAGTTATTACGGCTAGCAGTCTTAGCCTTAAGCGAGGCAGAGCGTTTGTCTTGTTGGCGAGCAATTATTGCTTCTAGTTCGGCGGTATCGATGACTCCGCTTTCGGTTCTTACCGGCTGGCGCGCCTCGCTAGATAGGCGCAGTAGCAAGGCCAAGATCACCCAGTTGGCGACCAGTGAAGATCCACCCGCGGCCACAAAAGGCAAGGTAAGGCCAGTAGAGGGAATCACCCGGGTTAATCCTCCGACTACCACGAACACTTGGAATCCGATGGTGAAAGCAAACCCGGTAGCCAAAAGCTTTCCAAAGCTATCGCGCACGATCAAGGCAGTACGCAGCCCGCGTTCTACGAAAATAAGATAAAGCGTGAGCAGAGCAAGGGATCCGGTTAACCCCAGTTCTTCCCCGAGGGAAGCAAAAATAAAGTCTGAGTTCGCGAAGGGGGTTAGGGAGGGCGAACCTTGCGCCCAACCGGTACCGAGAATACCGCCGTCAGCCATCCCAAATAGCCCGGAGACTAACTGTCCCGAGCCTCCGATGGGGCGGGAATAGATTTCTGGATCGAGGGCGTGGAGCCAGACATCAATGCGCGCTTGCACATGCGAAAACAGGCGGGAAGCTAAGAACACTGCGGGTGCGAACAGGATCGCTCCGATTAGCAGCCAGGAAGTTTGATTGGTGGCCACATACAGCATGGCCACGAATAAACCGAAGATTAGTAGGGAAGTGCCCAAATCTCGCTCGAATACCAAAATCAAAATGGAGGCTGCCCACACCACCAGGAGGGGGCCGAGATCCCTTAGTCGTGGCAGTCGCATTCCCAGCAGCGATTTTCCCCCTTGGATTAAGGCTTCCCGCCGGGTAGTTAAATATCCGGCGAAGAAAATTGCTAAACAAATTTTGGCGACCTCGGAGGGCTGGATGGAAAACCCGATGTTAATCCAGATGCGAGCTCCGTTGATGCTGCGTCCGATAACCGGCGCTAAGGGCAGCAGTAACAGTACAATTGCCAGCAGCATCGACAGATAGGTGTAGTTACGCAGCTTGCGGTAGTCACGAACTACTGCCAGCGTAATCACCATCAAAACTACGCCTATCAGGGTAAATAACGCTTGTTTGAATCCGACATACAGGATGGAATCTGGGCCATAGGCCAAATCTAGGCGGTAAATCATCACCAACCCGATACCATTCAAGGCTAAAACTGCAGGTAAAAGTACTGGGTCAGCGTAGGGGGCGAGGAAACGAACCGCTAGGTGAGTGGCGAGGGCGAAGGCACCCAGTACGCACATATGCAATACGAAGGAAGTGGGCAGTGCCCCAGTGCGGTTAACATTAATCGAGAAATACCCCAAGAAACACATCGCCAGGGCGATCACTATTAGCAATAGTTCAGCCAGCCGGCCAGTAGGGTGTTTTATCTTTGGCACCAGTACATTACCCCCTTCCTATATCTGCTCTCTCATCTTGGTAGTTCGATTTTTTGATGGCTACTGGTTAGTTAGGAGTTACTAGCTGAGCTTGACGAGGAAGTTTCAGCGGTTGCAGATGCCTCCGATTCTTGCTTGGTTTCCTCTGCGGTAGTCGCAGGGGATTTAGTTTCGGAAATCGAAGTTGACGTGGCCGGCGGGGTGGGAGTGGGTCGTTCCGACATGCCATACCACACAGCAGTGGCAAATAGGGCTAGCAGGACTATCAGTCCCACAATCGCGCCGATGATTCTTCCCCAGCGATATTTGGGAGCAGAGTCTTCCTCAGTTAAAGATTCCGTCGGTATTGCCGCCCGCGCCTGACTAAAAGAATCGTCCTCGTCCTCGTTATCTGTTTGATCTTGACTGGCAGGATCGGATGTGTCCTGGTCGTCGCTGGCTGCTTCGTCGCCGGGCTTTTCTGTCTGTTGGCTACGGAGCTCAGCCAGCCGGTCGGTAGCAGCTGCCCCCACGATCTGAGGTTCTTTATCTTGCGGATCCTCGACAATGTCGGCAACCACGCAAGTGATATTGTCTGGCCCGCCCGCTTTTAGCGCTAGTTCTACTAGAGTTTCACAGGCCTGTTGCGGGGTTTCGCTCCGGTAAAGAATCTTGCCAATGGTGAGGCCAGAAACAAAGCCGCATAGTCCGTCAGAGCAGAGCAACCAGCGGTCACCTACTGTGAAGTCGGGTTGGGATTCGTCAAGATTCACGTCCTCTTGGGAATCTCCTAGCACCCGCAATAGCACAGAGCGTTGAGGATGGTTCTCTGCCTGTTCAGGGGTGAGTTGTCCCGTATCTACCAGGTATTGCACGAAAGAATGATCATTGGTCATTTGCCGCAATTCTCCGCCGCGCAAACGGTAGGCACGAGAATCCCCAATATGGGTCATAGTGATAGCGTTTTCGCTGCGACGAATCGCGATACAAGTAGTGCCCAGGCCGGCTAATGCCGGATCTTGGGTGGAGCGTTCGCACAGCTCCTGGTGTGCTTGGGCTATTGCTTCCCGTAGGCTTTCGAGAGCCTCCTCGGGGGTATCTGCTGCGGTGTCGAGGGAGCGTAAATGATCAATCGCAATCGAGGAGGCAATATCGCCCCCGGCAGGCCCGCCCATCCCATCTGCTAATACCAGCAAGTTGGGTCCGGCGTAACCGGAATCCTGGTTAGATTGGCGGATCTTGCCGATATCAGACAGGGCGGCATAGTTGAATCCGATGCTCATCTAGTTAACTCCATTGTTGTTTGTCCAATCCGCACTACCATTCCCAGCTCTAAAAGCTGAGCAGTGGTGAGACGGTTGTTGTCAATGAACGTTCCGTTCGTTGAGTTTAAATCCTCGATAAACCATTGCCCGTCACGGTAATAAATGCGGGCATGTCGATTGGAGGCGTAAGAATCCTGCAGAGGCACCGTGCAGTCCCCGGATCGCCCTAAGAGGATTGGTTGTCCATCCAGTTTTAACCGATTTCCGGCTAAGGCACCCCCCGTGAAAGCTAAGTAGCGAGGGCGACCCCCACGTTTGCTTTTACGAGGTTTAGATTTATCAGGTTGCCGGTTAGCTTTACGGGAGCGGCTGGTTGGGGTTTTTGCGGAGGCGGTGGCGGCCAGGGAAATATCGCGACGCAACACTACCGCTAATCCGATAACTAGCAGCCACAATAGGGCTACGAAACCGAATCGTAAAATAGTGTATAAAAGTCCAACCGCCACGATTACCGCCTACTATTCATCCGCGCTTGAAGTCCAAAATAGCAGGTGGGTGCGGCCGATCGTTAGTTCGTTACCGTCTAAGAGAGTGGCGGCACTGATGCGATGCCCTTCTACATAAGATCCATTAGTCGACCCCAGATCGGTGGCAATTACCCCTTGGGGAGTAATCCGAAGTTCCAGGTGACGTCGGGATACTCCCGGATCGTGGACTACGATATCGGCTTCCGATCCGCGACCGATCACTGTGACCGGCTCGGTGAGTAGCCACTGTTGCCCCTCAATATCAATGATCGGATGGGAGGGGCTGGCGCCGGCGGTAGTTACCGGCGCTGCCGGCCCGCGACGGATCGAGTTATCGATTTTTAGCTCCCCTAGTGGGTGGTCTCCGGCTGAGAACACTACTTCTACCGGGCCGACAAACACGTAGCTTTGTTCGGTGGCATAGGCGGTGGCATCTTGGGCGAGTTCTTGCGAAAGCACCTGCGAATTAGCCGCCATCACCGAGTCATAGTCTTTTTGGTTGAGCAACACCTGGTATTCGTTCGGTACCACCACCCGGCCGTCACTCAAGGTGGCGCGGGAGTTATCCATGCTCTCACGAATAGCCGTTTTTACATCCACGGCTTTAATCGAGCTGGCGAACATCTTCGAAAAAGGGGCGTTTACCCCCAAAGAAACGGCTTTTTCGAAGCGGTCAACCACTCCCATATTTTCGTCCTCTCCTGTAAATCTAAGAATCTACGGTCAGTGCCTGCCTTGCGCTGTTATAAGTAGCCGGACATTGCCGGTGCTAACTGCGCGCAGTAGACATACCTAACTTCAAGGTTAATCGAAAATTCGCTAATAAGTATTATCCCAGGGTCAATAGGACGAATTTCTAGCAACTTATTGGGGGATAGGAGCTGTTGTCAGTCGGTAGGTTATTACTCGGCAGAGGAAAAACCTGTTTATTACTTGTGAAACGTAACGCCTTTTGCTCCTGGGCTTGCTCCCGCCTTTGGTTTCGGGGTAGATTTCTATTCGTTGGTTAACGCTTCCGGGCGTTAATCTCAAGCGCAAGTGGCGGAATTGGTAGACGCGCACGGTTCAGGTCCGTGTGCCCTTTACCGGGCATGGGGGTTCAAGTCCCCCCTTGCGCACCAGATTTTAAGGCTCTGACCAGTAGGAATGCAGCGGTCAAAATAAAAATTGTCTCCACGTTGTCTGAACGTTGTCTAATGAAAGTTCCGCGTGCAATATCCGTGCAATATCGAAATCAGTTTTTTCTCAGCCTCGCCCTAATCGTCTACAAAGGCGCAGGTGTGGGTGCCGGAGGCAGTAAGCTTCCCGTCCTCGGAAAATATCTTTAAGAAATAAGTCGCGAGGGTGCGCCCGCTTTGGGCTAAAGTCGCTACGCAATACACCCGCCCCGCGCTGGCCGGACGATGGTGGGTGACAAAAATATTAGACCCCACCGCATGTTTGCCTTCCGGAGCCGCATAGTTGGCAGCCAAAGACCCGGTAGTTTCTCCCAACACCGCATTCGCCCCGCCGTGCAGCACCCCCAGGGTCTGGCGGTTACCCTCTACCGGCATGGAGCAAACCATCAAATCCGCGCCCAGGTGGTGAAAACGGATCCCCATCGCCTCAATAAGCTGTGCCTTAGCCGAGGGACACTTGTCGGAAACATCCGGCAAGGAAAGCAAGAACCGGGAGGTTTGTTCGGGATCGGTCAAATCCGGCAAAGCAATCGGGTCGTCAACTTCGTCGCGGTAAACCAGTTTTTTTTGCATACACCCATACTATTGCTGGCGGCAGAGGGTAAATGGCTAGATTGCTATTTCAGAGGCTCCAGTTCTTTAGTGTCTTAAGGCGGCTGCTGGAGGGATTTTAGCAGCACGTAAGGCAGGAACCAGGGATGAGAGTATTCCGATGATCATTCCTCCGGGAATCAATAGCACCGGTATTATCGGGTACATTACTGGCGTCCACCCTTGTAGCTTGACTAACACTAACAGTGAAACTAAGCCGAGAAGTACTCCAAAAAAAGCGCCGATGCCGCCAAGAAACACTCCTTCAATAATAAACTGGCATGCAATGTGACGCGGACGTGCCCCAAGAGAACGACGTAGCCCTATTTCTGTAGTGCGTTCAATAACCGAGGTTAGCGTAGTTGTCATAATTCCTATTGCTCCCACTACTAAGGAAAGAATAGAAACCCCGATTGCCATTGTGTTTAATGAAGTTGTTACTTTACCTCGGAGTTCTTCGGTACTTGGTGGCATTCTGACCGCTACTAGTTCTGAATGCCTGGCAGATACTGCATACGGAAGAGCAGCTGCCACTTTTTTAGTGGCACCTAACTCGGTTTCAACCACGCCAGCAAGTCCCTCTCCAGCTTGATATGACACATCACTGCCGTCTAGATTTTTAGAAATAATTACCGCTGAACTTGCGCCCGCGGCCTGGCCAGTGGAGGACAAGACCCCAAACACTGGAATAGATTTGCCATCGCAAATAATTCTTGTGGTGCCGTCAGTTGTGGTCATATCCAAGTTGTTAGCAGCAGTTGGCCCTAACAAGGCGACCGGCCCTGGAAATTGCTCCACGCTTTTATCGAAAAATCTCCCGCTTTTTACTTTCATGCCACTGGCTTGTAAAAACCCGGGATCAGCCACGATTATAGGAGTGGCTTGAGTCTCGCCGGGGTGAGTGCGGCAATCGGCTTGAGGTGCGGCGCTGTAACGTCCTGCTGCTTTTACCCCCTGCATTTTCGTCACCCTGTCAGTGAAGTTTTTATCTAGTATTTGCTCAGCATCTTCACGGGCAGTAACGGTTATGGTAGTCGCGGTACGCTCATCGAAAGTTGCGTTTATGTCGGCACTGGCGGAGAGAGACCAACCTAAGGTGACAAGAAAAACTAGAATCCCCACGGTTATCCCAAACGCGGTCATGACGGAGCGCATTTTTCTGCCCCAGATGGCACCAAGAGATTGCTGTAGTAGCAGTCCCCAATTAACTCTTGTCATAATTGATCTGCTCCACGTTTCCATCTACCACCAAATAACCGTGGCCGAAATGGTCGCGCACTTCCGGCTCATGCGTGACCACTACCAGAGCGCACCCACTGCTCCGTTGTACCTGCAATAAGAGTTCAATAGTTTTTTGGGAATTATCTTGATCGAGATTCCCCGTGGGTTCATCAGCTAACAGTAGACTGGGTGACCTAGTTAAGGTTCGAGCAATGGCTACCCGTTGTTTTTCACCCCCGGATAAGGTACTAATACGAGCGGTTGCTCGATGTTCTAGCCCCACTGCCGATAAACAAAAGAGTGTTTTTTCTTTTCGTATGTTCCTTTCGAGATTACTGTAGGTAAAACCCAACTCGATATTTTGTATTACATTCAGGTAAGGAATTAAACCGAAATCCTGAAAAATAAAACCAATGTGATCAGCTCGTAATTGATCAATTTGTGCTGGTTTTAGTTTACTGCAATCCTTCCCTTGTATCCTTAACGTGCCTTCGTAGTTGGGGTCTAATAACCCTAGGATATTTAGGAGAGTTGATTTTCCCGCCCCAGAAGGACCGGTAATTACTACTGATTCCCCTTTTTTTATTTTTAGATTCACATTTTTTAAGGCATAAACAGTAGAATTTCCTGTCCCGAAGGTACGGTTTAAGTTATGCATTTCTAGGATAGGGGGCTCATTAGTCGGAGGGGCTATATCAAAGGTATTAACCTGAGCGTTAGAGTCCACTTATTTATCTCCCAGCAAGACAATTTCTCCAGTTTTTACTGCCCCTTTAATGGCTACGGCTCCATCGCCACTTTCGATAATTTCAACATAAGTTTTCTGGGTAGAGTCTCCGGTCTTCTTTTGCACATAAGTCCCTTTGTTATCCTCTCGGATTGCTGCCTCGGGCACAGTGAACGGATAAGTAGTGTTAGAACCGATGGTTACGCTCCATTGACAAGTTGTTAGGGCGTTATTTGGGGGATTATTTAAGGGGATCCGCAAAGTGTATGTTGGTTCTGAGCTTTGTTCTTCATCACTATCATTGGAGTCAGGCGAGGTGGGAATTGCGGGTAATGTGGTCTCATTATTCCATTGACCAGACTCCAGTTTTATTGGTAAACCTTCACGCAGCTTCAGTATCTGTTTTGCGTCTAATTCCAGGATTGCTAAGGGTGCGCCTACCCCGATTTTCACACTAGAGTTCTCACCCAGATAGCTACCCAAATCAGGCAGCTCGGCAATAGTGGAATTGGCAGGTATATAGGCGACTTCACTGCGGGGGATAACTAATGAATCATCTGAGCCAGTTTCGTTGTCAGTGCTTTTGGCATCTGATTCTGGCTGGGATTTATTATCAGAGGTATCCTGACTGCTATTTCGCTTATTGGGGTTCTGAGCCGGAGCATAACCGTTGTTTCGATAGAGCTTCGCGACGAGCTGGGCAGTGTATTTACCTAGATGTCCATCTGCTGAAACCGAATAGCCGCAGCTCTTCAATGCTTTTTGTAGCTGGGTGACATCCTTGCCGCTGTCTCCGATATGGAGGTCGCGGTAGGCAGGTATTAATCCGTTTAACGCTAAAAGGGGACGCCCTGATATTTCTAGCAAAGCATGACAGTAGGGAGCAGGTTTTCCAGCGCTGACTGGCAACGCCGAGATCACCCCTACTTCGTCCTCGCTGCTAACTGAAAGAGGAATTTCTCTTTCGCTAGAGGACGAAATGTTAGCTGTTCCTGTTAGCGTGCGAGATAGTTTTCCAGCTTCTACTTTCGCGGTAGCGACCGGGTGAGCACTAGAGATAGGACGCGCCTTGGAGGGGGACAAGAAACTCAACGTCAGAAGTAAAACAAAACCCAGACATATAGCTGCTCCAGTAGCAGTAACAATGACTGTTTTCCACGCAACTTTACGTTTACTGCGGCTCAAGAATTTCAAGTTATAGCATCCTATGTGGTGGGACGAAAATATTAGTTTTCTCTGGAAATATTTTTACTCTTTTTTAGGCTATCTTGGCGTAGTTCTTGCCACTCCGTGATTAGCCCTGGTTTCTTCGCTAATATCTTATGTACCGCTAGTGCCTCCGCTTTGGAAACTTTTTCAAGATACCTGGTGCTTGTCATACAGCGAGAAGCGGCCTGAGCTGCCTTTATTTCTTCTATACCGGGATTTGGTGCTGGCCAGGACACGTCGGGAGCCTCATCCCCCTTCGGGCTAGACAGGGAAGAGGGGGATAAAAACTGAGTGTATCCCTCGTTTTTCATGCATTTATTCCAAGCTGCTGCAGCTTTGTCTTTCGTTGTGGAGATTGCGTCTGCGGCTTGTACAGAAATGTTGGTAGCTTCCTGCTCTAGTTCGACCATGCGTTTATATTTTGGAAGTACCTCTTTCATTGCTTCGTTTACACATCCTGAAGGGTTTTTACTGTTTTCGTCTCCGTAGAGCGCCCGATCTTCGGGAGACGAAATTTTATCGTCTGGAGCTTTAGCATCCTGGTCGTACCATCCTGGGGCGGCGACGCCGTATTTTACCGCGTCTTCTTCTGAGACGTATTCATAAACATTTTCAATTGCCTTTTCGTTCATTGAAATCAATTCCAATGATGGGGAATTGGCGTCTGTGGGAGTATAGGAAAATCCTTGTTTCTGCATACAAGAAGTAACTGCCGCATAATACGCATTACGCAACTGGTTAGTTTCTGCCTGTGGGGGATAGAGAATAGCGTTGGTCTCGCTTAGATAAATGTGGCTATTTACAGCAGATTTACTAGGAGTCCACTCAGCGTTATCATCAACCGGATGTGAAGCGCACGCCGTCATAAAGCTAACCAGTGAAATTCCGCAGAGTATTTGTAAGATTTTCAGCGCATGGTTGGTTCTCATACGGATCCTCAATATATCTTGAATGGAAAGTAGAAAATGCCTGCCCAGCTGGAGCGGAATAGGAATCTCCTAACTTTGTGGATGATGAATCAATACGCTAACTATAAAACCAGACTTTTTTGTTTTTCAATGGTTTGGAGGGCGAATTTTGGGCAGACTTTTCTTCGACACCCTCAGAGGAATAAAGTTAAGTTCTGACCGTAAAACTCAAGTAGACCCTAGCCCGCAAAAGGGCAGAGTCTCCTAGCTGATAGGGACGAAATGTCTAATAACGATCAGAACCCCCAACCAAGCTCCCCCCAACAATCCCCGAAGAAACAACTCGGGGGTTTGTGGAAACTTCACGGTGATGGCCGCTCGATTGGCTCGGGTGAAGTAGTAATGCCTCGCGAACGGCTCTCCTGGCCGCGCACCATCGGTATCGGCACCCAACACGTAGTCGCCATGTTCGGCGCCACCTTCCTGGTGCCCTTACTAACCGGCTTTCCGCCTAACACCACCCTGTTCTTCACCGCCATCGGAACCTTGCTATTCGCGCTGGTAACCGCCGGTAAACTGCCCTCCTATTTGGGGTCGTCCTTTGCGTTAATCGCCCCGATCACCGCGGTGTCTGCCCAGTACGGGCAGTCGGCGGCGCTCGGCGGAGTCATTAGCGTCGGGGTAATTTTGGCGCTCATCGGGGTCATCGTTCATTTTGCGGGCATCGTGTGGATTGACCGCATCATGCCGCCCACCGTAACCGGATGTATCGTAGCTCTGATCGGCTTTAACCTGGCTCCGGCGGCCTGGAATTGGTTTAAAGAGGGCGCGGTCACGGCAGTCATTACCGTCACCTCCATCGTGCTCATCACCGTCCTATTCAAAGGCATCATCGGCCGTCTATCTATTTTGATTGGCGTAGGGGTGGGCTATATCGCGGCGGTAGTTCAGCATGAAGTTGACTTCAAAGCCATTGGCGAGGCCGCCTGGATTGGCCTGCCCGAATTCCATAGTCCTTCTTTTGAGCCTTCTACCTTGGGGCTCTTTATCCCGGTAGTGCTGGTTTTGGTGGCTGAAAACGTCGGTCACGTGAAATCGGTATCCGCCATGACCGGAGAAAATCTTGACCATTTGACCGGACGCGCCCTCTTTGCTGACGGGGTTTCTACCGTATTTGCTGGTTGTGGTGGCGGTAGTGCTACCACCACCTATGCAGAAAACATTGGGGTAATGGCTGCCACCCGTGTCTACTCTACTGCCGCCTATATCGTGGCTGCTTTCGTGGCTTTGGCGCTATCAATGTTCCCCAAGTTTGGGGCGGCAATCGCAACGATTCCTCCCGGGGTGCTCGGTGGCGCTGCTACCGTTCTCTACGGCATGATCGGGATGCTGGGAGTGCGTATCTGGGTGCAAAACAAGGTTGATTTCGCGGATCCGGTGAATCTCAATACCGCCGCGGTCGCCATGATTATTGCTATCGCTGACTACACTTGGCAGATCGGTTCCCTCACCTTCAATGGTATTGCCTTGGGTTCGGCCGCCGCGATCGTGGTCTACCACGTGATGCGGGGGATTTCGAAGGCGCGGGGTACCTTCCTCGAGCAGGCCTCTCCAGCTTCTGTCCCGGCAGGTACGGATCTAGAGTCCCGCTCCTATGAAAAACGGGTAGCCCACCTCTCAGAATCCCTAAATCCGAAAACCGCTGAGGATTCGGGGAAACAGCAGGCTTAGAGACTAGGCAATCTGCACTAGTTTGCAGCCTTCCATCTCGTCAAGATCGTTATGCGCTTCTTCCTTAAATTCTTCGGGACTAACCATATCGGTGTAGCGAGATCCAATAGTCACGGTCACATCCGAGGTAGGACGAGGATCTAGAATAACTTCTGCTTCCTCAAAGGCGCGTGCCAAAGTGTAGGCTACGTTCACCCCGGTGGGGCCGGTAACTATCCGGATGTTGCCCTCGTAGGAACCGGAACTGATATTCCCAGTGTCTTTGACCGGAACTCCGCGTTCTTTAAGTCCCTTGGCTACTTTCCCGGCCAGGCCGGAAACATCGGTGCCATTGACCACATGGATCTCCATTTTGTCTAAGGGAACCGCTTTTTCCGAGGTCGGGCAGGGAACGTCTCCCGCCTGTGCGTATTGGGGTGCCTGTTTAAAGTCGTTGAAGAAGGGGAAGGGTAAAATCCCGAACCCAATCAAGATGGATAGCACCAGTAGTCCGGCCATCACCGAACCGATAACGGTGAAAACCATAGTTTCCCGTTGTTGACGGCGCCGCACATAGCGCTGATGGGGGGTAAGGTCTGCCAGCGGGTCTACTTTTTCAGGATTTGCTGCCAGATTCGGTTGCTGCGGGTCCCCACCGCTGTTGGGGCTCACCTGGGTTTTACTCATGGTTGTTACTTTACCTCCCTTAGCCTTAGGGCATCGTTGGCGGGTACGTTTTAGACGCTAAAACTAGTAAAGTAAAGCCAAGAAAACCACTGAGCTAGAGGATCATATGGCGAAAAAACTGTCACTTTCCCGTCCGGCGGGGACAGTCGCGATTATCACTAGTGTGATCCTCACCTTGATCTCGGTGGCGTTGGCGGCCGGTTTCATAGTTTTGCTAGGTTACGCCTTGTCGCACGGATTTTCCGGGAAGAGCCTTTCGGGTATGTTGGGCGGTCTAATCTTTGTGGCTGTGATGCTGGGGGGATGTGAAGCCACCCGGATTAGTATCGAGCAGCATTCTATTTATAAAGAACAGCAGGCTTTGCAGTCTCGGCTGCTGCTAGATTTTTTCCGGCAAGGATCGGGGGTATTAGCTTCCCGTAGTGCCGGATCCCTAATAGACATGATGACGTCCGGTACTGAGAAAATTCAGCGGTACCGCCAGGCTTTCCTAGGTTCCATGATCGGGGCGATGGTGAGTCCGTTACTGGTGCTGACGATAATGGCGTTGTTTGTCGACCCCTGGTGTGCCTTGGTGTTACTGGGTTTTGTGCCGCTAGTGCCGGCAATTATTTTTGGGTTTTCGAAACTAACCCGGAAAGTTTCGAGCAGCTCGCGGCGGCGACGGAATCAGCTAGCAGCCTCCTATCTAGATGCGCTTTCAGGTTTAGAAACTTTGACGCTGCTAGGAGCCGCTGACTTAAAAGGTCAGCAGCTGGCTCAGGTTGGGGAAGAAAATCGGCTTTCCACTATGCGCCTGCTGGCTGCCAATCAACTAATCTTGCTGGTAATTGACCTGGGATTCAATCTTTTACTCCTTACTGTCGGGTTTGCGCTCACCCTGTGGAAGGTAATCAATGGTGCTTGGGGTAGCGGTATTACGGTGATCGCTCCGGTGGTTTCCATGGTGGGGTTAACTTTGCTGCTCTTAGAGCCGATGAACAAAATCGGATCCTTCTTCTACGTGGGGATGGCGGGAATGGCGAATCAACGTCTAGTACGCGCCTTTTTAAGTGGCAAAGCCCCCTCCCATGGTCAAGACGGGGACGCCAGTTCCGATAAATCGCAGGTAGTAGCGCACTCTGATTCTTTCCTCTCGCTGCAGGATCTCACTTTTGCTTATCCCGGGGGCGATCCCGTGCTGCAGAACCTGGATTTAGAAATAAGGCAAGGGGAATGGGTGGCGATTTGCGGTCCTTCCGGAGCCGGAAAATCCACCCTGATTGAAATACTTAAAGGTAATATTTTACCCAGCAAAGGAGCCTATTATCTGCAAGGACGCGCCCTCGAGGCTAACAGTAGCGCCTGGTTTGCAGACCAATCGGCGCTAGTCCAACAGCACACCTGGATTTTCACCGGCACCATCCGCTCCAACCTGATGATGGTAGCTCCCCGCGCCAGTGAAGAACGCCTATGGGAGTGCCTGGAAAAAGTGGGACTGGCCGCAGAAGTTCGCGCTTTCGCGCAAGGACTAGATACCCCGGTAGGCGAGGACGGCTATGCCCTATCGGGAGGGCAAGCCCAGCGCTTATCTTTAGCCCGGGCACTATTGTCCCAGCGAGAGTTACTACTGCTGGATGAGCCAACTTCGCAGATAGATTTAGAGTCCGAGGCGGCGATTACCCAGGCACTCGCGGAGATAGCGAAAGAAAAAACTATCGTTCTGCTTACGCATCGTGCCAGTGCCCTGGAGTTTGCTGACCGCGTGCTGTACCTCCAAGATGGCGCTTTAAAGGAGGTAGTGCGGTGAAGAAACTACCGGAGCTTATAAAGTACCTACTCCCTGCTAAAGAGGACGGCGAAAACCCGCGGTCACCTGTAAAAACCGGGAGGGATGCTAGTGTGCCGGAGCTAGGAACCCGCCAGCTGGTTAACTGGCTATTACACCTGGCTCGGCCCGTGCTGAAACCTCTTTACATCTCCGGGGTAGCCCGCCTGTTAGATCAGGCTTTCGGTATCGCCCTCATTGCTTTTGGGGTCTACCGTATCGGCGCGGCAGTAGTAGCAATCGCTGGTGGCACCCTCTTGAGTTCGGCTTACCTGTGGGTGAGCGTAGGGGTGTTGGCGGTTTTAGCGTTACTGAAAGCAGTTTTTCGTTACCTAGAACAGTTCGCCGGACACTATGTGGCCTTTAAAGCGCTAGAGATTTTCCGGCAAGAAATGTTTAGGCGCCTGGTGCCGCAATCCCCGGCTTGTATGGTGGGGGCTAAAAGCGGGGATCTCCTGACTCGCATCACCGCCGATATTGATCGTATCGAAGTGTTTTTTGCGCACACCTTGGTTCCTGCATTTAGCGCACTGGTTATCCCCCTCGCGGTCTCGATTCTGGCCGGATTTTTGGTTTCTCCCCTTAGCGGCGTTTTATTATTCCTGGTTTACCTGGTGACTTTGCTGTCCCTAATGCTGCTAGGGGGCGGGGAAGGCAGCCAAGCGGCGGATGCAGTCGGGAAAGCCCAGGGTCAAGTTGCCCAATCGGTGACCGACTCGGTGAACGGGATTAGTGAGGTGACCGGCTACGGTTTGCAGCGGGCGCGCACTACTCAACTTGAGCGCTATATGTCGATTGTGGGAGCCTGCGCGCGCCCTTTGACCTCGCTGCAGGCTTTACGTCGGGCTCTGACCCAAAGTGGAATGTACTTAGCAGCGCTGGCGGTCATCTGGGTGGGAATGCCTTCACCAGGCGATTTAGCTGCGATTCCCGCCGCCCTGGCCGCCACCTTTGCGGTAATGCGTTCTTGGGAAGTATGCCGCGGGGTGGAAGATTTCTCTACCCACCTGGACAACACTTTCGCTGCCGCCCGCCGGGTTTGGCAGGTGGCGAACTCTGCTCCTCAGGTAGCTAGCGGTGGCAAGAACCCGCCCGCGCAGCCTTTCCCGATTATTTTCGAGGACGTGTCTTTCACCTATCCCCAAAGCGGAAAGCAGGCATCCTCCCGGCAGACCCTGCAGGATGTTTCCTTTACTATTCCCGCGGGTTCCTGGACTGCTATATGTGGCGCTACCGGGAGCGGAAAATCTACTTTGGCGAGACTGCTACTGCGGTACTGGGATGTCGATAGCGGGCAGATTCTGCTGGGAGATTTACCGCTGGCGCAGCTAGATCCGCAAGCTATTCGCCTCGCGATTCCTCTGGTTACCCAGCGGATTCATATTTTTTCGGCCTCGATTGCCGAAAATTTGCGGTTAGGTCAACCCGATGCCAGTGAGGAACAGCTGTGGCAAGTGTTAAAAACGGTGGAGCTGGATCAGGCTATTACGAGTTTACCTGCAGGTTTAAATACTCGCGTAGGCAGATATGGTGGGGCACTGTCAGGGGGACAGCGGCAAAGACTATCTTTGGCGAGGGCGCTGCTGACTGACTCTCCAGTCTTGGTGTTAGATGAATTCACCGCCCATTTGGAGCCAGCATTAGCGGCGCGGATCCGCCACCGGGTGCGGGAGATGCGTCCTGAGTCCACCATTATTGAAATCACTCACGCCCTGCGCCAAGTAGAAGAAGCCGACCAAGTGCTGGTGCTTTCTGGGGGCAAGCTGGCAGAAGCGGGAGAGCCGAAGCAGTTGCTCGCGCAAGCAGGGGAACTGGCGAAGCTATATGCCCATGAAAAGGAAGCAGTCTTTACGTTGTAGACCGGAACCCCGAAAACAGGCAAGAGCGCGCTACCAGACACCCCACGCGGAGCCTCCAAAATAGTATTTTGCTCCCCAGCAGCCCGAAAACAGGGAAGAAAGCTGTGAAAATGCGCACGTCCTCGCCTGACATGTGGCATAATGAGCGTTTTCAAACTAGCATTAATACTTGCGTTTGCCGTAGCCCGATGTGGTCTGGT
This sequence comes from uncultured Varibaculum sp., assembly GCF_902489465.1. Taxonomy (GTDB): domain Bacteria; phylum Actinomycetota; class Actinomycetes; order Actinomycetales; family Actinomycetaceae; genus Varibaculum. The sequence goes on from NZ_CABTZZ010000009.1 coordinate 51,250, forward strand.
CTGTTGATTCGCCCTAAAAATGCGCAAGGCGATCGGAAGAACAACCAGCGCCTGGAAGGGGCCGGAAACCAGAAAATCGCGCGAAGTTACGTCGTCCGAAAGGAATCCTTTTGGCTGCTGAAACCGCATCCGCCAATAAGCCCTCTCGCCTGTCGTTTGCAAAACTGCAGGAAGTTATGGCTCCTCCGAATCTGCTTGACATTCAAAGGAAATCTTTTGAATGGCTCTTAGGCACCCCCCAGTGGCGCGAGAGTGCAGAAGAAAAAGCAAAAGCGACCCATCGCACCGATCCCGTGTTGTCGGGCTTGGAGGAAGTTTTTGAAGAAATTTCCCCGATCCAAGACTTCGCTGGCTCCATGTCGCTGTCGTTTTCCGACCCCAAGTTTGAGCCCCCCAAGTATTCCATCGAAGAATGCAAAGCCAAGGATTACACCTACGCGGCTCCCATCTTCGTAACCGCGGAATACATGAATGAAAACACCGGCGAAATTAAATCGCAGACCGTGTTTATGGGGGATTTCCCGCTGATGACTCCGCGGGCAACTTTCATTATTAACGGTACCGAGCGGGTAGTGGTCTCCCAGCTGGTGCGCTCTCCCGGCGTCTACTTCGAGAAAGTCGCCGATAAGACTTCAGATAAGGACATCTACGGCTGCAAGTTCATTCCTTCCCGGGGTGCTTGGCTAGAGCTAGAGATCGACAAACGGGAAAACGTAGGTATCCGTATTGACCGGCGTCGTAAACAGTCCGGCACCATTTTCCTACGTGCCCTGGGGATGACGGCGGAAGAAATCCGCGAAGAGTTCAAAGACTATCCGATCATGCTTTCCACCTTGGAAAAGGATTCGGATAACATTCAGTCCACCGATGATGCCCGGGCAGATATTTACCGCAAGATCCGCCCTGGAGAGCCGGCTAGCGCAGAAGCAGGCCGCAACCTGATTGAAGGATTCTACTTCAACCCCAAGCGCTATGACCTGGCCAAAGTTGGTCGCTACAAGGTCAACCGGAAACTGGGGCTTACCAGTGATATCCACGCCTCCACTTTGACGCTGGACGATATTATCGCTGGTTTCAAATACCTATTGGCGCTGCAAAAAGGCGACCAGACGGTGTCGGCCACCAACGAGGACGGCGAAATCATTGATGTGCGGGTAGAAACCGACGATATCGACCATTTCGGTAACCGCCGGATTCGCGCAGTTGGTGAACTAATCCAAGCCCAGATTCGCACCGGGCTTTCCCGGATGGAACGGGTGGTACGCGAACGCATGACCACCCAGGACGCGGAGGCTATCACTCCGCAGTCGCTGATTAACATCCGTCCGGTAGTGGCCGCGATCAAAGAATTCTTTGGTACTTCGCAGCTGTCCCAGTTCATGGATCAAAACAACCCGCTTTCGGGGCTAACCCACAAGCGGCGCCTGTCCGCGCTAGGTCCGGGCGGTCTTTCTCGTGACCGTGCCGGCATGGAAGTTCGTGACGTGCACCCGTCCCACTATGGCCGGATGTGTCCGATTGAATCTCCGGAAGGCCCGAACATTGGTCTGATCGGCTCGCTGGCAACCTATGCCCGGTTAAACTCCTTCGGGTTTATTGAAACCCCCTATCGGGTAGTTAAAGACGGGAAAGTCACCGATGAGGTGCACTACCTCAGCGCGGATGAAGAGGCCGGTTACAATATCGCCCAGGCTTCAGCTCCGTTAAATGATGACGGTTCTTTTGCTGAAGAGTTGGTTCTGTGCCGGATTGCTGGGGAAGACCCTCAGGAAATGCACCGCGACGAAGTGGACTTCATGGACGTTTCAGCGCGGCAAATGACTTCAGTCGCCGCCGCCCTGATTCCGTTCCTAGAACACGATGACGCTAACCGCGCCCTCATGGGGGCTAACATGCAGCGCCAAGCGGTTCCGCTACTGACCACCGAAGCTCCACTAGTGGGTACCGGTATGGAACGGCGTACCGCTATGGATGCCGGCGAAGCTATTGTTAGCGACCATGCCGGGGTAGTAGTAGAAGCCGATGCGGCACATGTACAGCTCATGTGCGATGACGGCTCCTACTTCACCTATAACCTAGACAAATTCCACCGCTCCAACCCCGGTAACTGCTACAACCAGCATGTACGGGTGGCTGCCGGTGACCGGGTAGAGATCGGGGATCTGATCGCTGACGGCCCGGCAACTGATCATGGTGAACTGGCCTTGGGTAAGAACCTGCTGGTTGCCTACATGTCTTGGGAAGGTCTGAACTACGAGGACGCGATTATTCTGTCCCGCCGGGTAGTCCAAGATGACGTGCTCACTTCGATCCATATCGAAGAACACGAAATCGATGCCCGTGAAACCAAGCTGGGTCTAGAAGAAATCACTCGCGATATTCCTAATATCTCCGAGGACGCCCTATCTGACCTGGACGAACGCGGTATTATCCGTATCGGCGCCGAGGTGCAGGCTGGCGATATTTTGGTCGGGAAAGTAACCCCGAAGGGTGAAACCGAGCTGACCAGTGAGGAGCGCCTGCTGCGCGCCATCTTCGGTGAGAAAGCCCGCGAAGTGCGGGACACTTCACTGCGCGTGCCGCACGGCGAAACCGGGATTGTGATCGGGGTTCGCGAGTTTAACGATGAAGACGACGAACTACCTCCCGGGGTAAAACACATGGTGCGCGTCTATGTCGCGCAGCGCCGTAAGATCACCATTGGCGATAAAATGGCTGGTCGTCACGGTAACAAAGGTGTGGTTTCCAAGATTCTGCCGATCGAGGATATGCCTTTCTTAGAGGACGGCACTCCGGTTGACATTATTTTGAACCCCATGGGTGTGCCGGGACGTATGAACATCGGGCAGGTACTGGAGTTCCACTTAGGCTGGATCGCTCACCAGGGTTGGGATACTTCCCTGCTGGCAGAAGAAGGCGCCAAGTGGATTGAGAAACTCCCCAAGGAAGGGCTATCGGCTCCTGCCGGTCAAAAGGTGGCCACCCCGGTATTCGACGGTGTGGAAGAAGACGTGCTCACCGGTCTGCTCAGTTGCACCCGCCCGAACGCGGATGGGGATCGCCTCATCAACGAAGACGGTAAAGCACAACTATTTGATGGGCGCAGCGGTGAACCGTTCCCCTACCCGATTTCAGTAGGCTACAAGTACATGCTGAAACTACACCACCTGGTAGATGACAAGATTCACGCTCGTTCCACCGGTCCTTACTCGATGATTACGCAGCAGCCGCTGGGCGGTAAAGCCCAGTTCGGTGGCCAGCGTTTCGGGGAGATGGAAGTGTGGGCGATGGAGGCCTATGGCGCCGCCTATTCGCTACAGGAACTGCTCACTGTGAAATCGGATGACATTACCGGCCGCGTGAAGGTCTATGAGGCGATTGTTAAGGGCGAGGATATTCCGCAGCCTGGTATTCCGGAATCCTTCCGCGTCCTCATACAAGAAATGCGCTCCCTCTGCCTGAATGTGGAAGCCTTAGACGCCGAAGACAATGTGGTGTCCCTGGCTGAAGACGATGACGGTGCTGAGCGCGCCAGCGAAGAGTTGGGGATCAATATTGGCTCGCGGCCAAACCCCAATGTTTCTTTGGAAGAAATCTAGGCAGCAGGGAAGAGAAGGTAAGAGTCGATTATGGATGCAACGAAATTCGATCAACTACATATCGGCATGGCGACCGCCGAGGGCGTGGCTGAATGGTCATTCGGGGAAGTCAAGAAGCCGGAAACTATTAACTACCGCACCCTGAAGCCCGAAAAGGATGGCCTGTTCTGTGAACGCATATTCGGTCCCACCCGGGATTGGGAATGTGCTTGCGGTAAATACAAGCGGGTGCGCTATAAGGGCATCGTTTGTGAACGCTGTGGGGTAGAGGTTACTCGCTCTAAGGTGCGCCGCGAACGCATGGGTCATATTGAGCTGGCCGCCCCGGTTACCCATATTTGGTATTTCAAGGGTGTGCCCTCTCGTCTGGGTTACCTGCTGGATCTCGCGCCCAAAGATCTAGAGAAGGTCATTTATTTCGCGGCCTATATGATTACTGAGGTCGACGAGGACGCCCGCCACCAGGATCTGCCAAATCTGGAAAATGAGCTCAGCCTGGAAAAACAGCGTTTGTCTGAACGCTTCGAGGCACAAATTGTGGCTCGCCAGGAAAAACTGGAAAAAGATCTGGCGGCCTTAGAAGCTAAAGATGCTAAAAACGCCGAAAAGGAAAAGATCCGCAAAGCCGCCGATAAAGAGGTCACTCAGATGCGGCGCAAGCTGGATCGCGAGCTGACGCGTCGGGACGAGGTATTCACCCGCTTCAAAGAACTGCAGGTAGGCGACCTGGAGGGTGATGAGCGGCTTTACCGCGACTTGGAGATGCGCTATGGCATTTACTTTAAGGGTGATAAGGGCGCGCAAGCAGTCCAAAAGCGCTTGCAGGACTTTGATCTAAAAGCAGAGGCCGAAAAGCTGAAAGAGGAAGTGGAAACCGGTACCGGTCAGCGCAAGACTCGTGCTTTGAAACGGCTGAAAGTGGTTTCTGCTTTCTTGCAGACCGGGAATAAACCGGATTCGATGGTGCTAGATCGCATCCCGGTGATTCCTCCGGATCTGCGTCCGATGGTTCAGTTAGACGGAGGCCGGTTTGCGACCTCTGACCTGAACGATCTGTATCGCCGGGTGATTAACCGTAATAACCGTTTAAAGCGACTGCTAGATTTGGGTGCTCCCCAGATCATCGTGAATAACGAGAAGCGGATGCTGCAAGAATCGGTGGACGCCCTGTTTGATAATGGTCGCCGCGGACGTCCGGTGACTGGCCCGGGTAACCGTGCGCTGAAGTCACTGTCCGATATGCTCAAGGGTAAGCAGGGACGTTTCCGTCAGAACCTACTGGGGAAGCGGGTTGACTATTCTGGCCGGTCTGTGATCGTGGTAGGTCCGCAGCTCAGGCTGCACCAGTGCGGCTTGCCTAAGCAGATGGCTTTGGAGCTGTTCAAGCCGTTCGTAATGAAACGGTTGGTGGAACGGCAGGAAGCCCAGAACGTTAAGGCTGCCAAGCGGATGGTGGAACGCCAGCGTCCGCAGGTGTGGGACGTCCTCGATGAGGTCATCACCGAACACCCAGTGTTGCTGAACCGGGCACCTACTTTGCACCGTCTAGGTATTCAGGCTTTCGAACCGATCCTGATTGAGGGTAAAGCTATCCAGTTGCACCCGCTAGCTTGTGGCGCGTTCAACGCGGACTTCGATGGTGACCAGATGGCTGTTCACCTGCCGCTGGGCGCGGAAGCGCAAGCGGAGGCACGGATTTTGATGCTGTCTTCGAATAACATTTTGAAGCCGGCTGATGGCCGTCCGGTTACTATGCCTTCTCAGGACATGGTGATTGGGATTTACCACTTGACTTCGGATCCGGATCCGGCGCTGCCGGTTCCAACCGACGAGGACGGAAACCCGATTACCCCCAAGTTCTCTTCTCTGGGTGAAGCCATTATGGCCTATGACCAGAACCGTCTGGATATTAACGCTAAGGCGCTGATCCGTTTTGAGCCGGGCACAGTACCGCCGAAGGATTGGCAGGCTCCGGAAGGCTTCGAAGAGGGCGATCCGGTAGAGTTTGAAACCTCCATTGGGCGTTGCTTCTTCAATGAGGCGCTGCCGGTTTCTTACCCGTTCGTAAACGAGCAGGTGGACAAGAAGGGGCTGTCCCGGATTGTTAATACCTTGGCGGAACGTTACGACAAAGGTAATGTGGCGGCCTCTTTGGATGCTTTGAAAGAGACCGGTTTCCACTGGGCAACCTGGTCGGGTACTACTATCGGTTTCGCTGACGTGGTAGAACCACCGGTCAAGGCGAAGATTCTAGCCGAGTATGACGAAAAGGCTACCCAGGTTCAAGAGGATGCCGATCTCGGTTTGATTACCGCCCAGGATCGCTATAACGAACTGGTGGATTTGTGGACTGAATGTACGGCTAAAGTTGCCGAGGCGATGCGGGAGAACTTCCCTGCTCGTAACCAGGTGAACCGGATGGTTTCTTCTGGTGCTCGTGGTAACTGGGATCAGATCCGGCAGATTTCCGGTATGCGTGGCCTGGTGGCTGACCCGAAACAGAAGCTGATTGAGCAGCCGATTAAATCGAATTACCGTTCCGGTCTGTCGGTGCTCGAATACTTCATTGCTACTCACGGTGCTCGTAAAGGTTTGGCCGATACCGCGTTGCGTACGGCAGACTCGGGTTATTTGACTCGTCGTCTGGTTGACGTTTCTCAGGACGTTATTGTGCGTGAACAAGACTGTGGCACTCGCCGCGGCCTGGTACTGCCCATTGGTAACGCCGGTGAAAACGGCCAGGTTTACAAGCTGGATATCGTAGAGACCACCGCCTATGGACGTACCTTGTCTAAGGACGTTACCGATAAGGACGGCAACTTGGTGTTTGCTAAAGGCACCGACGTGGGCGACGCCGAGATTGACGTTTTGATCGAGGCAGGAGTCACCGAGATTCCGGTGCGTTCCGTTTTGACCTGTGAGTCCGAGGCCGGCACTTGTGCGTCTTGTTACGGACGCTCGCTGGCTACCGGTAAGCGGGTTGATATTGGCGAGGCCGTGGGGATTATTGCTGCCCAGTCGATTGGGGAGCCCGGTACCCAGCTGACGATGCGTACCTTCCACACCGGTGGTGCCGCGGGTGCTGCTGATATTACTCAGGGTCTGCCGCGTGTACAGGAGCTATTCGAGGCTCGTACCCCCAAGGGTGAGGCTTTGATTACCGAGGCCGCCGGGCGCGTCAAGGTAGTTGACGAACCGGGTGAACCTCGCCATTTGGTAGTGGTGCGTGATGATGGTCAAGATGATCTGATTATTGACGCTCCGCGCCGGATGAAGCTGATTATCTCTGACGGTGACCATGTCGAGGTAGGTGAGCAGCTAACTGAGGGTCGTCTAGATCCGAAGAAGGTGCTGCGCATCTTGGGTGTTAACTCCACCCAAAAACAGCTGGTAAACGAGGTGCAAGAGGTTTACCGTTCGCAGGGCGTAGATATTCACTCCAAGCACATTGAAGTGATTGTGCGCCAGATGTTGCGGCGGGTAACCGTGCTGAAGTCGGGAGATACTGACCTGTTGCCGGGTACTTTGGTGGATTCGATTCGCTTCCGCTCGATTAACCGTAAGGTAGTTTCCGAGGGCGGAGAGCCGGCTGCGGCTCGTCCGGAACTGATGGGGATTACCAAGGCTTCGCTAGCTACCGATTCTTGGTTGTCGGCAGCTTCCTTCCAGGAAACTACGAAAGTGTTAACTGATGCCGCGATGGCGGCGAAGAAGGATCCGCTGGTAGGCCTGAAGGAGAACGTGATTATCGGTAAGCTGATTCCGGCTGGTACCGGTCTGTCGATGTTCCGCGATGCCAGTGTGGAGCCTACTGAGGAAGCGATGGCTAAGATGGGTTGGTCTGCTGATGACTTTAAGATTCCCGATATTGATGACGACTTCTTGGCGGGTATTAATTTCGAAGACTCTTTTGGTCTGAATCTCTAATCTAAATAGTTGAGTTCCTTGCGGGGGCTTGCCTAGCAAATTGAGCTAGGCAAGCCCCCGCAGCTTTTAACGCGCCGCTTTTGGATTCGGAGCTCAGTTAGCCGCCAGATATGTCAAAGTTCTCAATAAAAACTTAATTATCACTTTGTTTTAATGTTCCTGGTTGGTACGATTTCACTATGGGTATGAGTCGAAAAAAGAATATTTTGGTGTCCACTCTTTCGATGGCCAGCCTGGCGTTAGCGGGGCTGTTCGCGGTTGCGGGGAGCCAGAACGTACAGGCAGCAGAGCGCACTCCTACGGTTCGTGAATGCCGGGTAATGCATAATCAGGTAGCAAAAGGACAGCCGATCACCAATCTAGATACCTTTTTAATTGGTGCTACCAGCGCCGATTCTTATACTTTGTCGCTGTATTTGGGGAATACTAAGTTCCGTCCAGCGATTGACGCCGCCACGAAGATGTGGACCGAACGTAGCGGCGGGAAAATCAAGTTTAAATACGTGGACTCGATGGCTGATCGCCCAGTGCAGGTAATTGATTCTCCCTACGCTGAAGGCAAAGCGCTTGGCACCGCCTATGCTGCGCAGAGGCTGCTGTATCTGCGTCTAGATCGCAGCGGTTGGCTTACCCAGGTTTCTACGGTTGCCCATGAGCTGGGGCATCTTTTGGGGGTAGACCATACTTGTAAGGGTGATTTAATGGCCGCCGGAATGGCGGGAGTTAAAGACTTCAACAACCCGATTAGTGACGCTGACGTGGCCTTGGCATTGCAGGGTTTGGAGAAGCATCTAGGATACCCGGCGGGGTCTGAACCGGCTGAACCGACCCCGGATCCCACTACGGAGGCGCCTCAGCCCACCGAGGATCCGACAACTCCGGCTCCCGAGCCGACCGCAGATCCAGATCCTAGTGAAACTGTTCAGCCTAGCCAGGATCCGACTACGGCTGCTCCTGAGCCTAGCCAAAGCGAAGATCCCACCACCGAACCAACGACTGAACCGACTCAGCCGGAGGTTCCCAGTGAAACCGCGCAGCCAACCCCAGATCCGACCACTGGGGAACCCCAGCTAACTGAGGATCCGACTCCTCCGGCTCCCGAGCCCACCACAGATCCTGAGCCGAGCGTAGAACCTACCACCCCGGAACCTACCTTTACGGAGGCTCCGCTTCCGGATGAGCCCCCTACTGCGGTACCAGAGCCGACTGTCCAGCCGGATGAACAAGCCGATGACTCCGATAGCTTCGTAGTGAAAGTTCGGGTGTTCTTCGTGCGAGTATTCTCTTGGATCGGCGGATTCTTCCGCTCGATCTTCTCCTAGAGTTCTAGATATTAGTTGAGCCCGCCGGATTTCCGGCGGGCTCAACTTGTGTCATTAGCTAGCGTCTAAACTTCCTATCGCTAGTTTGTGCTCCCAGTTCGGCTTCAATTTCATGCGTGCCATCTTGGCGTAGCACCGTGAGTTTTACTTTGTCTCCCGGGTTGTACCAGCGCACATAGCCAGTCAGCGCCACTCCGGATCCCACCTGGTAGTCATCAATCTTGGTGATCAAATCTCCCTCTTTTAGACCGGCGCGATCAGCGCCCGAACCGCGAACTACCGTGGAAACCCGCGCTCCCATCCGGGACTCGCCCCCGATCTTGGCGACCGCGGTATCAATGGTGACTCCCAACATGGCGTGAGTTACTTTTCCGGAAGTAATGATCTGGTCGGCAACGTTACGTACTAGATTTACTGGGATAGCGAAACCGATCCCAATCGAGCCCGCCTGACCGCCATTGGAGGATCCTAGGGAGGCAATTGAGGAGGTAATCCCAATAACCTTCCCGGAGGCATCGAAAAGGGGGCCGCCAGAGTTACCGGGGTTGATTGCGGCATCGACTTGGATAGCGTTAGTAACTACTTGCTGGCCAGCACCGGAACGGTCATTCAGCCCGGGAATCTGCACTCCCGAACCTTCGGATGATTGGGTGACTACTACCGGACGGTCGAGGGCAGAAATAATTCCGGTAGTAACGGTATTTTCTAGTCCTAGCGGAGAACCGATGGCCGCTACCGGCTGGGCTACCCGCAAACCGGTAGAACTACCTAGTGCTGCCATCTGTAAATCCTTGGGAGGACTCACGAACTCTAAAACCGCCAGATCGGTAGAAGCATCGGATCCTAAAACTTTGGCGTCATAAATTTTTCCGTTAAATAGCTCTATCTGGACTTTTGCGTTGCCCGAAATCGCGGAGGCTACTACGTGGTAGTTGGTAATCACATGTCCGGCCTCATCAAAAATCACCCCGGATCCGGTCTCTCCCGAATTACCGGAAGCTACCTGGATAGCCACCACTGAGGGCTGAACCGCTTTAGCCACTGTCTCCCAGTTCGTGTTCTTAGCGCTGGCCTGGACTACCGGAGCCTCGGTTGCCACTTTCACCGGAGATTTCCCCAGAGAGGTAGTACCCGAACCCCAATCGGAAGGCAGTAACCATACGCACAAGGCGGCTGCTAGCGCAATGGCGATAGTTGCCAGCCAGCCAGGGCCACGTTTAGTTTTTTCTTTGCGTTTAGTAGGCATGGGGGATGGTTCCCAAGCGGGCTGTTCCGGGGGCAAAAATGATCCCTGGGAGGAGGGAGAGTAGGGGAAATCGGCAGTATCTGCCGCCTGCTGCGCGCCAAAGCCATTAGCGAAGGAACTTGTGGTTTGCGAGGGGGATGACTTGTTAATCCCGAAGCTGTAAGGGGAGGAGTATTCCTCAGAAGAAGTCTGTCCAGTGGGGAAAGCCGGATCTGTTTGGGAACTGATCTCACTGTAAGAGGAGGTCGCCTCGCCGCTAATCTCCGGGTTGCCAGGTTGAATATCGGTGATCCTGCCGGTTAATTCGGGACGCGCTTCCTCGGGCTCACTGGCATCAAAGTTGCCGGTGTTCCCGGGGCTTAGCGGCGGAAAACTGTCGCCGCTCGGTTCTGGGATTTCGCCGGGCCAGCCGGCGCTTTGCCAATCATCCATTTCCCAGTCGTCAATCGGATTACTACCGTTTTGGGGTTGGGTCGAATCATTGCTATTAGTCATGAATCTCGATCTCCTCTTATCTATTGTGTCCCCATATTGACACCAGCAACTGTTTTCACTCTGGATGTTTTCTGGGTGTTTTCTGGATACCTAGCTATGTCCTATTTAGGTGCAGCAAGTTAAGTATTGGCTGCTACCTGCGGTTTTAGTGGGGGCGCCGTTTCTTGCGGTTTTGCTGGCTGGGGCGAGTATTTTTCGGTTTTTCCTCGCCCGTAGCGATCTGGTTTTGGTCTTTCGGATTCTCGCGGGGATTCTCGAACTTATCATCTTGCAGCTGTTTGCGGTACCAGGCCGGTGCCAAACGAGTACCGCGGGAAGGTGCAAATCCTAGCTGCCGATAGTAGGCGCGCAGCCAAGCGGGCCGCAGCCCCTCCGGATAATACAGGTTGGTTAATCCCCAAATAATCCCCACCAGTCCGATAAATGCGCTGACTAGACAGATTGTCAGTAGCAGGTAGTTGACAGGTTTCGGCGTGGCGTTTGCGGGCAGGGTCGCTCCGATCGCCAAAAAGAACAAACCCAGAGCCGGCAGGAACACTAATACCCACCGTTCATCCATAATCAGGATGCCGGAGCGAGAAACATCTTTCTTTTTCTTCGGTATCCAAAAACGCGCCCTCGCACTGCCGTGACGTATCCAGGCAGAACCGACTAGCAGTAGCACTCCCATAAGTAAGGCAATGATGTGATTCATGAAACTAGCCTAACCCGTTTGCCAGCTACGCAAAGATTGCGCCCGAAATCTGCCCCATGTCTTTGCGTAAACAAAAACTCGCAGAGCTTACCCGCGGCTCTATCCGGTTTTACAGATATTGGCTGGCTAGCTGCACCGTGTGGGGACCGTAAGATCCTCCGAACAGATTAGCGTGTACCGCCAGCATATGGATTTGATGCAAACCGATACGTTCTTGCCACCCGGACGCCAGCGGTGAGACCTGGTTATAGCCCTGGTAGATCTCCTCCAGATAGGGCTGGCCGAACACTCCCAGCGCCGCTAAATCAGTCTCCGCGTGTCCGCCGGAGGGAGCCGGGTCGATAAGCACTCCCACCACCTCAGGCAGGGGCTGATCTAACTTATCGCCCAGTCCCGCACTAGCAGGAAAATGCTTTAAAGCTCTCGAGGGCGCCCACATTACGTTCCCGGTCCACAGGTCACCGTGAATCCGAGCGGCCTTGGCTTTTACTAGCTCCGGTTCGGGAACGTCGAAGATTCCATCCCGCAAACGCTCGGCCAACCGCTCTAAAACTGCCGCTCCGGCCGAATCGATCGAACCATTATCGAGGGCAGGCGGCAGGTTAGGCATGATCCTATGATCAGCGAAAAACTCACCCCAGTTTTGCCCGGCGTCCTCATAAATTAATTCTAGGCGGGAGCGACCCATGTAGCCGGGGCCGGAATAACCTAGCGGAGGCTGACCAAACCAATCAGCTCCCCCCGCATGGGTAATCGCCAGTGCCGCCCCGAAAGCCCGCGCCGCTTCGCTGGTGATAGCGGTAGAGGGGATTAGTTCGGTGTCTAAAAACCCGTGTCCGGAAGCCGCAACTCGTACTACGTGCGCCCCGCCTTTATCCATGGGCTCCGCCAGCCACTTTAGCCCTAGTTCTTCAAGCTCCAGAGCTTCGGGATGGCGATTATCAACCTTGTGGTAAACCTGCTCACTCATACCCCCATTGTGCCAGCTGGCTACCATTGTGGGCTAGCTCGCCAGATTTGGCGAGAAATACGCCTGGCAGTCTAGGCTTAAAGTATGACTCCAGAAGAACTAAGTGCCCTAATCCGCCAGATTCTTGTTACGCAGGCAACCGAAATCGGTTTAGACCCGGATGTTATCCCGGAAACCGTGAAAGTTGAGCGTCCGCGTTCGCGCGATAATGGTGATTGGTCAACTAACGTGGCTATGCAGCTGGCAAAGAAAGCAGGTATGGCGCCCCGCGACCTCGCCGCAAAAATTACTGCCCAGCTTGACCAGGTAGCAGGCATCTCGAAAACCGAGGTGGCCGGGCCGGGATTCGTAAATATCTGGCTGGGAGCCGCCGCTGCCGGGGCACTAGTTTCCACGATTTTGCAGGCCGGTAAACAATACGGACACTGTGACGCCTTGAGCGGGCAAAACATCAACGTAGAGTATGTATCAGCCAACCCCACCGGTCCCATCCATTTAGGGGGAGGACGCTGGGCGGCAGTTGGCGACACCCTCTGCCGGATCCTTTCAGCCTGCGGGGCAAAGGTTACTCGCGAATACTATTTCAATGACCACGGCGCCCAGATCACCCGCTTCGCCAAGTCGCTTCTGGCGCGCTGGCAGGGCAAAGAGGTGCCGGAAGATGGTTACGGCGGTCAGTACGTCCTCGATATTGCCACTAAAGTGGCTGAGCGCGCTAAAGCAGAGGGAGTGCAGTTAGCAGAGCTACCGGAAGCGCAGGCGGAAGAATACTTCCGGGAAACCGGCACCACCTTGATGTTTGCAGAGATCAAAGATTGTTTGCATGATTTCCGCGCCGATTTTGATGTTTTCTTTCACGAGGACGAGCTGCACACTTCCGGGGCAGTAACTGATGCGATCGAAGAGCTGCGTTCGCGGGGCGTAATCTATGAGCAAGATGGCGCCACCTGGCTAAAGTCCACTAAATACGGGGACGACAAAGACCGGGTGATATTAAAGTCCGATGGCGATCCCGCCTATTTTGCAGCCGATATTGCCTATTACCGGGATAAACAGCGCCGGGGAGCCACCCACGAAATCTTGATTCTGGGGGCTGACCACCACGGATATATTGACCGCATGTATGCCATGTGTGCAGCCTTCGGGGGTAACCCGGGGAAAAGCCTAGAGATCATTATCGGGCAGATGGTGAATCTGAAAGAAAACGGCGTAGAAGTAAAAATGTCGAAACGCGCCGGCACCGTTATTACCCTAGATGACTTGGTAGAGGCGGTTGGAGTCGATGCTGCCCGTTATTCGCTGGTGCGAGTATCGATGGATTCCACTGTCGATATTGACCTCAATTTGCTGCGTTCGCATACTAATGAAAACCCGGTTTACTATGTGCAATATGCTCATGCCCGCACCTGTTCAGTGGGTCGCAATGCCGATGAAGCCGGAGTGAAATCCGATGGTGAATATGAGGCCTCCGCGCTGTCTAGCCAAGCTGACAAGGATCTGCTCGGGATCTTGGCTCAATATCCGGCAGAACTCAAATTGGCCGCAGAAGAACGCGAACCCCATCGGATTCCTCGCTACCTGGAGAAACTCGCAGCCGGCTATCACACCTGGTACAACCAGTGCCGGGTTATTCCTCGCTCCGGTGAAGAAATAACTGCGGCACACGTGGCACGCCGGCACCTGAATGAGGCCGTGCGGCAAGTGCTCGAAAATGGTTTAGATCTGTGCGGAGTGGTAGCTCCCGAACGCATGTAATGGGAAGATAGGGGCATGGCAACCGTACCGACCACTAAGGCTGCGCGCGAGGAAGCGATCCGCGAAATCCTCAGTCAACAAGAAATCTCCAGTCAGTCGCAACTTCTCAGCCACTTGGCTGAACGGGGAATCCCTACCACCCAGGCCACCCTGTCGCGTGATCTACTAGCTTTACGTGCTACCAAAGTGCGTGCCACCAGCGGGAAAACTATCTATATGCTGCCCGAACCCTATCCGGTGCGAGTGCGGCGAGGACAAGAAGATCCCGGTAATGAAAAGTTAGCTAAATGGTGTCAAGACCTGCTGGTATCGTCGGCAGTGGTACATAACCAGGTAGTGCTGCGCACCCCGGCGGCAGGTGCCCAGCTACTCGCGGGGGCGATCGATATGGCGTGGTTTGATGCCGTGCTCGGCTGCATCGCCGGTGACGATACTATCTTGGTTATTTGCAAAACCGATGAGGACGCCCAGTCCTTAAACGAGCTGTTCATGCAGTTCGTTACCGATTAGTTCGAGATGTGATTAGCGCAAGGGCTAGGTTTTTCCTCCTGCCCAAGAATTCGGAAAACGTAGCGGCGTTTTCCGAATTCTTATGCCCACCGCGCCCACTCGGATAAAACCTAGCCCTTGCGCAGTACCACCCCACCGCGAGGCTGGTGTGTGAATCACATTAAATAAGCTGTCTCGGATTTGGAGGGCTTATCGGCTCTGTCTTAAACTGAGGTAGTTGCTGCGGCAACGGCAAATGCGCTCGTGGCTCAACGGATAGAGCATCT
>NZ_CABTZZ010000010.1 GCF_902489465.1 uncultured Varibaculum sp.
ATGATGGAAATGTTGATTGATGGCGGGAGATAAACGTATGAAAGATGCGCGAGAGTCAAACGATTTAGGGCTGCCGGGGACAGGTTCCTCCGCCCGAAATAGTGGCCGGCGCGCGCGTAAAACCCCCTCCAAATGGTGGTTGATGCTGCGAGAGACCCTAATGATGGTGTTCGTGGCATTAGCTATCTCCGCGATAATCAAAGCTTTCTTACTGCAAGCCTTCCAGATTCCGTCCTCCTCGATGGAACAAACTCTGCAAATCAACGATCGCATTATCGTTTCCAAACTAGTACCTGACTACCGCCAACTTAACCGCGGGGACGTCATCGTTTTTCAAGATGACGATAACTGGCTGAAACGTAATGCGGATACCCCGCGTCCCTCCCTGCCAGGAAAATTACTGATTTGGGTAGGTCTGCGCCCCGACGATTCCCAGAATCACCTGGTGAAACGGATCATAGGGCTGCCAGGAGATCGAGTGCAATGCTGCGACACCAATGGCAGGCTGAAAGTTAACGGAGTAAGCGTAGACGAAAGCGGGTATATCAACCCTGGAAGCGCTCCCTCCTTAATCAAATTTGATGTTACTGTGCCGGCTGGAAAACTTTGGGTGATGGGCGATAACCGTTCCAATTCAGAGGATTCGCGTTTCCATATGAAAGAGCCATCCCGGGGGTTCGTTTCCCTGGATCAAGTCACCGGACGGGCATTCGCCATTATGTGGCCGATAAACCGCCTATCGACGATCAAAAATACCGATGCTTTCGCGGCGGTACCGCCTGCTCCCTAAAATGGCAACCATACCTTCCCGTGAACTGGAACTATCTCTCCTCAAACGCACCCAAGACCGCTATGGGGCGGGCTCAGTTCTACCAGTTTCTGCTGCTAAAGTCCCTACCTTACAAATGTGCTGCGTGGGCGGTATTGACGAGGTCGGCCGCGGGGCAATCGCCGGCCCGCTCGCGGTAGGGGTAGCGGTCATCGATGGCACCGAAGGAGAGCCGCCCGCCGGTTTAACCGACTCAAAACAGTTAACGCCCCGGCGGCGAGAAGCCATGTTTGACGAGCTTTCTGCCTGGCCAGCAGCCTGGGCGGTAGGAATGGCCAGCGCCGAGGAAATCGACAAAGAAGGACTAACTCCCGCTTTGCGGATCGCCGCCTTCCGCGCCTTTAAAGTCCTGGGAGAACAGGGCTTTTCTCCGCGACTGCTGCTTTTAGATGGCAGTTTTGACTATCTGTCCGCTCCCACAGATTTATTTGCGGACGCTAGTGCGGACCAGCCGGCACCGGCGACGAGCGCGTCCTCGCAAATGCAAATCCCGCGGGAAGTTACCACCGTGGTAAAAGGGGATGGCAAATCGGTAGTTATCGCCGCCGCCTCCGTGCTAGCAAAAGTTACTCGAGATAGACTAATGAGCAACCTATCCGATCCCGGATATGGTTGGGCAAAAAACAAAGGCTATGCGTCCGCGCAACATCTGCAGGCAATTGCGCAATTGGGGCTAGATTCGTCTCATCGTCTCAGTTGGAATTTGCAGGGGGTGTCCTCTGCATCTTTAGCTAGAGCCTGGCAGGTTCGCCGGGAAAAACGGGTGCAGCCTCCGATAGTTTTCAGCACGCAGAAAGGATGACATTGGGCATTGAAGATCTAGAGGCGTACGAGAATCATCAGGAACTTGCCCTGTTTCGCGAATACCGTGACGTGGTTTCCATTTTCAAATACGTAGTGGAAACCGATCGTCGCTTCTACCTGGCTAACCAGGTAGATGTGCAAATGCACAACAATGGTGGGGATGTTTTCTTCGAAGTAACTTTGCAAGATGCCTGGGTGTGGGATATTTATCGTCCTTCCCGCTTTGTAAATCGGGTGAAGGTCTACTCTTTCAAAGATATAAATGTCGAAAAGCTGCCAGAATCGGAAATAACTATCTAAAATCCGGGTCCGCTTTCGGCATTTACCTAACCGGGGTAGCAAGTGGCTGTTACCATATAAGAGAACTACTAGACAGCTAACGATTGTAAAAAGGCGAAAGAGGCTGACAGTGTCCAAAATTAATACTGTAGCGCCGGACTGGTCCGGGATAGCGTTCTACAATGACTCCTTTGTCGATGTTTCCAGTGAAGATTACCGCGATAAATGGGCGATTGTTTTTTTCTACCCGGCAGATTTTTCCTATGTATGCCCCACCGAACTAGAGGATCTAGCTGACAATTACGCCCAGCTACAGCGGATGGGGGTGGAGGTCTACTCGGTTTCTACCGATAAACATCATTCCCATAAAGCCTGGCATAACAGCTCAAAAAGGATTCAAAAGATTTCTTTTCCCATGGTGGCGGATCCTACCGGCAAGATTTCTCGGGGTTTTGGAGCTTTAGATGAAGAGTCCGGGTGTGCCTATCGTTGTACTTTTCTGATTGACCCCAGCGGGATTATTCAATACGTTGAAACCACTTCCGATGCAGTCGGACGTAGCGCGGGAGAACTACTGCGAAAAGTGCGGGCAGCGCAGTATATTTACGATCACCCCGATGAAGTATGCCCCGCGAATTGGGATCTGGGTGAAAGCACGATCACCCCGACTTTTGATCTGTCCGGGAAGCTATAAACATGTTAGAAGAAAAGATACTTGATCAGGTAAAACAAGTTATCGGGTTGATTAAATACCCGATTGAACTGGCTACGTCCTTGGACTACAGTGAACAATCCAAGCAGACTTCAGAAATTTTGCACCAGATTGCGGGATTATCGGACTTAATCCAGGTCAAATGGGAAGAAAATCCCCGCAAACCTTCCTTTGCTATCCGGCGCGTGGATTCTGATATCAGCGTACGGTTCGCGGGGGTACCGACCGGAACCGAGTTCAACAGCTTTGTGTTGGCGCTGCTGCAGGTAGGCGGACATCCGGTAAAAGCAGATGCGGATATTATTGCCGCGATCAAAGAGATTGACGAGCCCACCGAGTTCATCACCTATGTTTCGCTTTCCTGTATGAACTGTCCAGATGTGGTACAGGCCTTAAATGCGATGGCGGTGCTTAATCCGCTGATTAAACACACCACCGTAGATGGCGGGACTTTCTGGGAAGAATTCGAACATCACCATCTACAGTCAGTGCCCACAGTGATAAAAGATGGGGAAGTATTCCTGCAGGGCAGGGTAACCCTCGAGCAGATTGTGTCCAAGATAGGGCGGGGCATGACCGGGCTGCGACTCAAGCGATTGAACGCCCTGGAGCCCTTCGATGTGTTAGTTGTAGGGGGCGGACCTGGGGGAACTGCCGCCGCAGTTTATGCTGCTAGAAAACAGTTGCGAGTCGGGATGGTAGCCGACCGTATCGGTGGGCAAGTCCTGGAGAGCGGACAGATTGAGAACCTGATTACTCTCGAGCGGGTTCAACCGGAAGAGTTAGCGGGGACTTTCCAGGCTAACCTGCGCGATTACGCGGTGGATCAGATCAGTGGGATTCGGATAGAAAAAATCGGGGAGCGCGGCGAGGACGGCTTAATCCCGGTCACTACCGAGGGCGGGGCTCTGCTTCGGGCTCGCAGTGTGGTGATCAGTGTAGGAACCAACTTCAGACGCCTAGACATCCCCGGGGAAGAACAATACTTAAACCGAGGAGTCACCTTCTGTCCGCACTGTGATGGCCCGCTATTTGCTGACCGGAAAGTAGCGGTGATGGGAGGCGGAAACTCAGCGCTAGAAGCAGCGATTGACTTAGCGGCTCTAGCGCGGGAAGTTACCGTGATCGACCTAGCAGACCGGCTGAAAGCCGACAAGGTACTGGTCGATAGGCTCCAGGGGTTAACCAATACTAAAGTTATCCATTCTGCCAATGCCACCAGGGTGCTGGGGGATGGTCATCGCGTAACCGGCCTCGAATACCGTGACGCCGCAGGCCAGACACAGCAATTGCATTTGGATGGCATTTTTGTGCAGATCGGATCGATTCCTAACACCGATTGGTTGCAGGGAACGGTTCAAATGGAAGATGGCTATATCAAGGTGGATAACCGGGGTGCGACTTCGGTGCCGGGGATTTTCGCGGCTGGGGATTGTACTAATACTCCCCATAAACAGATTGTGATTGCCTTGGGAGCCGGTGCTAATGCAGCATTGAGTGCTTTTGACTACCTGATACGCAGTCCGGAACAAGCAGACTAGTTTAGGATTCGATTCTAGAAGGCGAGTACCCGCGCACCTGATTGGGGGTGCTAGAGACTGACCCGGCGATTTTGCTTGTCCACAGGGAAGCTAGTTGTTGGTTTTCCTTGACCGCTAAATAAAAAGTTTAGTTCCCGATTGCAGCAGGTAATCCTTAAGGAATGGGAACGAAAAACCGCGAAATCGGTGCGGCCGGGGAAGAACTTGCCGCCCGCATGCTTAAAGACAGCGGATATCAAATAATCGAGCGCAACTGGCGGTGTCGCTATGGGGAACTCGATATTATCTGCCGGGATCCCCATTCGACAGGTCTAGTTTTTGCGGAGGTAAAAACCCGAAGCACCCGGCAATATGGGGGTGCAAAGCGGGGAATAGGGCGCGAAAAATATAGCCGCTTACGTCAATTAGTTAGCTTGTGGCTCAGCTGCCATCCCCAGGCGCGGCTCAGAGGCGGAGTGCGCATCGATATGATTGCTATCGATGCTTCCGAGGGAAAAGTGCCGGTGGTTACCCACTGTCGGGGGATCTAAAATGCCACAAATCGGAACTTGTTTTGCCCTAGGCATGGTGGGGTTAAGTGGCCACCTGATTAAAGTAGAGGCACACCACACCCAAGGTTTACCGGCGTTTGCACTGGTGGGATTGCCGGATGCTTCACTTAGAGAATCCCGGTCACGGGTGGAGGCCGCGATCGCTTCTACAGGTCTCCGCTTCGAGCCCACCCGGTTAACGGTTAATCTTTCACCCGCGGAATTACCCAAGACGGGCTCCGGTTTTGATTTGCCGATTGCACTGGCAGTAGTGGCTTCGCGCTATGCCGGGGTACAAAAACGCGCAGCCGGAATGGTGTTTTGCGGGGAACTAGGCCTGGATGGACGGGTCTATCGAGTAAAAGGAATCTTGCCACAGGTTTTGGCGGCGCGCCGCGCGGGCTTCAAGAAAGTAATGGTGGCCTCCGAGGCAGTTGCAGAGGCATCACTTATTGAAGGAATAGAGGTCATCGGGGTATCGCACCTGGTAGAGGCGCTACATTATTTGGGGATGCGAAAAATGAAGGCGCGGGTCGCAGAACTTAGAGCCACGACAGCGCCAGCGCGGCCGAATCTGCATCCGGAGTCTATCCCAGATGATCCCCCAGATTTACAGGAGGTACGGGGAGCTTTTCTTGCTCGAAAAGCATTAGAGATTGCGGCCGCCGGAGGTCACCACCTGAGTTTTATTGGGGTTCCCGGGGCTGGAAAAACTATGTTGGCGCGTTGCCTACCGGGGATTCTACCGCCGCTTGATGATGAAGAAGCTCTAGAGGTAACTTCTATTCACTCCTTAGCGGGTACTTTCATACCTGCTCAGGGACTTATGCGTTGTCCTCCCTTTATAGCGCCGCATCACTCTGCTACGCTACCAGCGTTAATCGGAGGAGGTAGCGGCATAGCCGCCCCTGGCGCGATTTCCTTAGCGCATCGCGGCGTCCTCTTTCTTGACGAAGCTCCCGAGTTTCAATCCCGCAGTTTGGATGCTTTACGGCAACCTCTTGAAACTGCAAAGATCACGGTGCATCGTTCCCGAGCGGTAACCAGTTTTCCTGCTGCATTCCAGTTGGTGATTGCGGCAAATCCGTGTCCTTGCGGAATGTGGGGTCAATTGGGACAAGAGTGCAAATGTACTCCTTATCAGCGAGTACGCTATTTAGCCAAGCTTTCTGGTCCCCTGATGGATCGCATCGACCTACAGTGCCGGGTAGAGCGCCCTAAAATTACCGATTTAACCACTAGCGAGGTTCCAGAAAGCAGCAAGACAGTCCGCGAGCGGGTATTAGCTGCCCGTAGGCGCGCGCAATGGCGCTGGAAAGAGCAAGGAGTAGCCCTCAATGCGCGGGTTCCGAGCCGGGTTTTGAAGCACACGCTCGATGCGGACATGAAAGCACGTCTGGATCGGCTGGTGGGGTCGGGACGGATCTCTATGCGGGGAGCTGACCGGATTTCCCGGGTAGCCTGGACGGTTGCTGATTTACAGGGACGCGACAAACCCAATCGGGAAGATTTTGGTTTGGCCTATTCACTTAAGAATTCACAACGCCCCAATTAACGGGGTCGAATCGTGGAAAGAGAGGTAAATATGGATGATAACTACCAGTACCGTCTGGCCTGTGCCAGTTGGTCCCGGCTTACTGAGGCGGGTGATCCGGCAGCCGATTTGCTCCTTAATGAACTCGGTCCGGTTGCGGCGTTACAAATTGCCCGGCGCGCCGCCAGTGATGATCCGCAGCGCTGGCACACTTATCTTCCAGTAGAACTTTTGCGGCGCACCGGCACCGATAAATGGGATAAGAGTTTTGCCCGGTGGCGCACCCGCCTAGAAGTACTGGACTTACCAGCGCTAGAAAAGTTATTAGCGAAGGGGCACTTTAAGTTAGTTACTCGCCGGGATTCTGATTGGCCAACAACGTTTAATAACCTCAGCAATGCCCCCTGGGCTCTGTGGGCGATCGGAGATACCTCTCTACTGAACCGGGACAGCAGCAAAACCGTAGCGATGGTGGGGGCGCGCGCAGTTTCCGCCCTCGGACATGATGTCGCCACCGAACTTGCTTGGCGGTGCGCTAGCGAAGGGATCAGCCTGGTATCCGGGGGTGCTTACGGGGTGGATTGTTTGATTCATCAGGCGTGTTTGCGTGCCTCGGCTCCCACGATCGCTCTACTTGCCGGAGGGCTGGATCGTCCTTATCCGGCTGCAAATAGTGACTTGTTTAAACAGATTTCTCGCAGCGGTCTGTTGCTCAGTCAATACCCGCCCGGGTCGCGTCCCACGCGCTGGCGATTCTTAGATCGCAATCGCCTGATCGCGGCACTATCAGCTGCAACCGTAGTGATCCAGGCGGGTTTTCGGTCGGGAGCGCTCAACACTGCCCGCCATGCGGTAGAACTAGGCCGCCAGGTCGGGGCAGTGCCCGGGCCGATTAATCAACCCGAATGGGCAGGTTCCAACCAACTAATTAGAGACGGCGCTACTTTAATTAGCGGTGCAGAGGACGTTTTAGAAATGATTGCCCCTCTGGGGACGGTAAATAATGAAAGAGGCCGAGTGGTAAGCGGTTATCTCGACGGTTTGGATCCTTTGAGCGGGAGGATTTTGGATGCTACTCCGATGCGTAGCCCCGCCAATATAGAGGCAATTGCCCGTGCCAGCGGGGCAGCTATCGAGGAAGTTGTCGCGGCAATGGGTAACCTGGAAATGGAGGGGCGAGTGATTCAGGTAGCCGGTAAATGGAAAAAGACGGGGGTCTAAGAATGCGAGCAGTCAAACGGGGGGAAGTACTCGAAGATTATCGCCACTACCTGAAATATGCGAAAGCATTTTCTGAAGCCTCAATAAAAGCATATCTGGCAGATCTGCGTGGATGGCTGGAACATTGCCACATCAAAGAAGAACAATCGATTCTGCCTGCCTGTTCCTTACCGGCGGCGCGTAACTGGTTAGCGCACTTGCGTGCTGAAGGACAATCGAATACCACCATTGCGCGAAAGATAGCTGCGCTGCGTGCCTTCTCTAAATGGGCAAAACAAAATCAAGTGGTGGAAACGGATTTTGCGAAACAACTTCATACCCCCAAGACTGCGAAAAACCTGCCGCACTTGCTGTCAGTTGACCAAGCAAAACAATTGCTTACCTGGTGCGAAAGCCAAGCAGATAATGATGCGGTCATGGCTCGTGATTGGGCGATTTTCGAATTGATTTATGCAACCGGGGCGCGGGTGGGAGAAATATGTGCTCTACTTCCAGCAGATATTGATTTCGAAGCCGGCACCGTACGCCTGTGGGGCAAAGGATCAAAAGAGCGAATAGTCCCCTTCAGCCATAAGGCCGCGAAAGCTCTCCGCTTTTACTTGCAGAGGGCGCGGGGTGAGCTCCAAAAGTCGCCGCCTGCTAACGCCCTCTTTTTGGGGGCGCAAGGGGGAGCAGTTTCGGAAAGGATCGTGCGGGGACATTTGCACCGCGCCTGTGCCTTAGCAGGAGTACCCGATTTAGGGCCGCATGGCCTGCGCCACTCAATGGCTTCCCATATGTTGGAGGGCGGAGCGGACCTGCGGGTAATCCAGGAAATGTTAGGACACTCTGCGCTGTCTACAACTCAGCGCTATACCCATGTAGATGCGCATCGCATAATTGGTGCTTACCAGCAGGCTTTTCCTCGGGCCTAAACTACCTAAAAAGTGCTTTTCGGTACCGGTATTATGGGCAGTTATTGCCGGTTTTCCGTCGGAGAAGTTTGTGACTGGGCAGCTGCAGACGGTGTTTGGGTAGCTGCAAATACCAGGACAGTAATCCGCGGAAAACCGGGCAGATACTAGCCCCTGATTCTAGGGATCGGGCAGGAGTCGGATAGGTCCAAAGATTAACAGTAGGGGATTTAGATAGTGATGGTCATCAATCTTGGCTCCAAAATGCAGACCCGGGTGCCCCGCCTGAAGGGTTCCAATTTTTTGGCCGGCTACCACTGCCGTCCCCACAGTTAAATCACTTTTGACCGGGGTATAGGTGGTTCGTATCAGCGCTGAATGTTTAATCGAGATGCTGGGACTGCCCGCGATGGTTCCCACAAAAAATACGGTTCCTCCGCGCGCGCTATAAACCTCACTGCCTGTCGGAATGTTTAGATCAACTCCGCGGTGCCCGCTTCCCCAGGGGGACGCCGGGGGATTGAAGGGACGTAGAATTTTAACGGGAGAGCGACTAGGCCAATGGTAGAACCCAATTTCGCCGGATAGTTGTCGCAGATCTACCAGCTGGGCGTTACCCGCGGGGTGACCGGTAGTCGGAGCTGGCGGAGCAGGAGCGGCTGCCAGGAGACAAATGGCGGATAGCGCCGCTAAGAGTAGCAGTGGTGGGGGAGAAGATCGCTTCATGCCTTACACCTTGAACGCGGTAAGCCCTGGGGGGGAAACTCCTAAATAAGTTGGTAAGCAAAAGCGATAGCTATTCGCCAGTGGGGATAACTGGAAAAAGTAATCCTACCGGTACAATCTGGGAAACTGTCAGCAGGTTAACACTGTTCAGTGCCTCTTTCAGCTTGGGGTAGGCCGTGATTTCCCGCTAAGCTAGCTCTTAGCACCTGGCTTGCCAGGTGACTTCGCGTGCGACTACCAGCCCAGCTGGGTCACGCTGACTTCGGTCCTGTTTTTGGTGGGATTCCTTTGGGGCAACCCGAAAGTGATTTCTACTGGTTGAAACAGGTGTCAGTGGACGTCGTGCCAGGAACCGAATGGAAACCGTAAGCGGGGCGTATAGCCCCAAAATATGTGCGCCATAGCGCACTGAAAGGAAGTCATGGCGGTAGTAACCATGTCTGAGCTGCTTAAGAGCGGCGTACACTTTGGACATCAAACCCGGCGTTGGAACCCCAAGATGAAACCCTTCATCTTGACTGATCGCAACGGTATTTATGTAATCGATTTGGCGCAGTCTCTCGATGGCATTAATCGCGCCTACGATTTCGTGCGGCAAACCGTGCTGCGCGGGGGAAACATCCTCTTTGTCGGCACCAAGAAGCAAGCCCAAGACTCCATTGCTGAGCAAGCCGAGCGGGTAGGGATGCCCTATGTTAACCAACGCTGGTTGGGCGGAATGCTTACCAACTTTGGGACTGTGCACAAGCGTTTGCAGCGTCTAAAAGAACTTGAACAAATCGATTTCGACGATGTAGCCGGTTCGGGGCGCACTAAGAAAGAACTGTTGATGATGAGCCGCGAGAAAGACAAGCTTTCCCGCACTCTAGGTGGTATCCGCGATATGGCGCGTATCCCCTCCGCTGTCTGGATCGTTGACACCAATAAAGAACACTTGGCAGTGGCAGAAGCCAACAAGCTGAACATCCCGATCGTGGCGATTCTGGATACCAACTGCGATCCGGATGAAATCGAGTTCGGTATTCCCGGCAATGACGACGCAATCCGCTCGGTAGCGCTGCTCACTCGGATTATTGCTGATGCCTGCGCCGATGGCTTAATTGCGCGCTCGCAAAAGGCGGCAGCTAAGAAAGACGCTAGCGAAGAAGAGGCTTCCTCCAGCAAAGAAGCTGCTCCGGCCAGTGATGAACCTTTGGCTGATTGGGAGCGGGAACTGCTAGAAGGTAGCGCCAATAGCGACGAGGGCGAAGAAAAGAAAACCGAAGAGCCCGCAGCTTCCGCGGAAGAGGAAAAATCCCCCACCGAAGCAGAACAGTCTGAATAATCCGCTAAGGATCGTTAACGAGAGGAACATACTGATGGCTATTTCGATGCAAGACATTAAGGAACTACGCGAATTGACCGGCGCAGGTCTGATGGAAGTTAAGAAGGCACTGGAAGAGGCAAACGGCGATAAGGACGCAGCGGTAAAGGCGATCCGGTTAGCGGGTAAGAAATCCCTGGCTAAGCGGGAAGATCGTTCTACTGCGAACGGTCTGGTGATGGCGAAAGTCCTGGACACCGCAGACGGACAGGCCGGCGTAATGGTAGAGCTGAATTCGGAAACTGACTTCGTGGGCAAGTCCCCCAAGTTCGTGGAGGCCGCCGAAGAAATCATGCAGGCACTGGTTGACAGCGGGGTAAGCACTCGCGAGCAACTGCTGGAAGCAAAATGCGGCGAAGGCACCGTGAAAGAAAAGGTCGAGGAAATCGGCGCCCTCTTCTCTGAAAATATTGTTTTGGGGAAGGTAACCCGGATCGAGGGCGAGGCCGTGACCAGCTATCTGCACTATTCTTCGGCAGATCTGCCGGCACAGGTGGGGGTACTGGTTGCCACCGATAAGGCGGGCGCAGACGTGGCGCACGATATTGCGCTGCACATCGCCGCTTATAACCCCCGTTTCATTGATCGCGACGAAGTTCCCCAGGCGGAACTGGACAAAGAACGTGAAACCCTGCGGGAAATGACCCTGAAAGAGGGCAAGCCGGAAAAGATCGTTGACAAGATCGTGGAAGGCCGGATGGGATCCTTCTACAAAGACAACTGCCTGCTAGACCAGGATTTTGCGAAGGATCCGAAGAAGTCGGTAGGACAGATCGTGAAAGCCTCGGGTGGGAAAGTTACTGCTTTCGCCCGCTTCCACGTAGGTTCTTAAACAAATAATGATGTGGCCTCAGGAAAATCCTGAGGCCACATCTTTATATCCAGACAGTTAATTGGGGATTTTCCTCCAGTAAATAACAAGATCGCGAGGCAGAAGTACTCCAGCTTTAGTGCTTCGGGTTAAAGTAGTAACAGGCATATTGCCCTCAAGGGACAACAATATTAAGGGGATAAGGGTGAACCAAAAAGTCGGAAATAAACAACGCAGAGTGATGCTGAAAGTGTCCGGCGAAGTCTTTGGGGGCGGCCAAGTTGGCATGGATCTAGACGTAATCAATTCGGTAGCACACCAGATTGGAGCGGCCGTTGAACAAGGAGTCCAAGTCGCAGTGGTAGTTGGGGGCGGAAACTTTTTCCGAGGTGCCGAACTTTCCCAGCGCGGCCTCGATCGGGCGCGCGCCGACTATATGGGAATGCTAGGAACGGTAATGAATTCCCTGGCGTTGCAGGATCTTTTGGAACAGGCAGGGGTAACTACCCGGGTGCAAACCGCCATCACTATGGGACAAATTGCCGAACCCTATATTCCCTTAAAAGCGGTACGCCATATGGAGAAAGGTCGGGTAGTGATCTTCGGTGCCGGATCTGGCTTGCCGTTCTTCTCCACCGACACGGTAAGTGCCCAGCGTGCCCTCGAAACCCATTGCCAAGAGCTGTTGGTAGGTAAGAACGGTGTTGATGGGGTTTATAGCGCAGACCCGAAGACGGATCCCACCGCCACCCGATTTGATCATCTAACTTATCAAGAAGCTCTACAGAAGGAACTGAAGGTTATGGATGCCACTGCTTTCAGTCTCTGTATGGATAACAAACTAAATACTCGGGTATTTGGAATGTCTGAGCCTGGCAACGTTACTTCGGCGCTGCTAGGTGAGACAATCGGTACATTAGTTTCTGCTGACAAGGAGTAACCAAGTGATTGACGATATTCTGCTCGAAGCTGAGGAGAAGATGGAAAAAGCCATTGAGTTCTCCCGGGAAGAATTCACTGCGATTCGCACCGGGCGTGCCAATGCTGCCATGTTTAACCCGATTATGGTGGAGTACTATGGGGCGCCCACGCCTTTGCAGCAACTAGCTACCATTAATATCCCGGAGCCACGCACCGTGCTGATTTCCCCCTATGACAAGTCCTCCACGAACGATGTCATCAAGGCGGTACGGGACAGCGACCTGGGAGTTAACCCCACTGATGAGGGCAACCATATTCGGGTTACCCTGCCAGAACTCACCGAGGAGCGCCGCCGCGACTACGTAAAACTTGCCGGCCAAAAGGCAGAGGAAGGACGCGTATCTATTCGCGGTATTCGCCGCAAAGCCCTGGATCAGCTGGGCAAGCTAAAGAAGGATGGCGATGCCGGCGAGGACGAAGTAACGCGTGCAGAAAAAGAAATCGAGGCTTTGACTAAGAAACAGGTGGACACGATGGATGCCCTGTTAGAAGCCAAAGAAAAAGAACTAATGGAGATGTAGTTGAACCACCGTCCCCCCGTCCAAGGCGAGGGATCTGCGTCTTTGATGACCCCAGAACCTACCAAGAATACGCCCGCAAAAGCGAAAAAGTCGCGGGCAGGACGTAACCTACCGGCCTCGATTGCCGTGGGGGTAGGCCTGGGTGCCTTGGTGTTAGCGTTGCTTCTGGCGCCACCGGTATGTTTCTTGGTATTCATCATGGTGGTGGCAGTGATGGCCGAAGTTGAGATGGCGAGGGCGGTATCCCGGATTAGGGTAAAACTGTGTTTGCCACCCCTGGTGGTGGGCAGTATCGGGATGCTGATCTGCGCCTATCTGTTAGGTCCGGAGGGGGTATGGGCGGCGCTACTGGCTACTTTGATAGCTTGTGCTATCTGGCGGTTGAGTAGTGGCCCTTCCAAGTTCGCGACTCGCGACCTGCTAGTGACCTGTTTTGTTGCCATCTATTTGCCCTTCTTGGCATCCTTTGTGGTTATTATGCTGCATAATCCCCATCATCCCGCCCCAATAATAGTGTGGATCGTGATCACCATATGTAATGACATTGGCGGATACGCGGCGGGGGTGCTTAAAGGTAAGCACCCGATGGCTCCGGCAGTTTCGCCTGCCAAATCTTGGGAAGGGTTCGCCGGTTCCGTAGTGATGTGCACACTTGCCGCAGCCGTTGCGGTTTGGGCGACCGGAACTCAGCTCTGGGCAATCGCAGTGCTGGGGATCCTGACTCCCATTGTTGCTACCTGTGGAGATTTAGGGGAATCCCTAATAAAGCGGGATTTACAACTTAAAGACATGGGTAATTTACTACCTGGTCATGGCGGAGTGATGGATCGCCTGGACTCGCTGCTGATTACCGTACCCCTCTTTTTCCTGGTGTCCTTGTGGATCTTTTAAAGGATGGGAAACTCTAAATGGCAAAGCTAGCGCAACCAGGATCGGCTGAAAAGCGGCAAAAGGACGGATCCCGGGCATCTTTGCAGGAATCCGGCTTCGCTGGTAAGGCTAACGGCTCCACCAGTGATAAAGAGTTGATGCGCCGAGCCAAACCGCGGCATGATCCCTCCCAAGTAATGCCCACCGACCAAGCCCCTGAGGGAGCTAACAGCCCGGATGCGCGTCCCGTGCTGCGTTTTCACGCAACTAGACGTGCGAAACCCCCGGAGCATTTGGCAGATTTTGACCTGGCGGGACGCAAAGAAATGCTAAAAGAGGCCGGTTTTCCGCCCTTTAGAGCCGACCAATTATCCCGTCACTATTTCACTCACTTAACTACCGATCCGCGCCAGATGTCCGACCTGTCCGCTCAAGGACGGGAAGAACTCACGGAGCTGGCATTTCCGTCACTAGTTCAGCAAGTGGTTCAACGCAGCGGTGATCAGGGAATGACTCGCAAATACCTGTGGCGGCTATTTGATGGAGCCGAAGTAGAGTCGGTGCTAATGCGCTATCCCTCCCGCGCTACCCTATGTATTTCTTGCGAAGTGGGATGTGGAATGGCTTGCCCATTTTGCGCCACCGGACAAATGGGGTTGACCCGTAACCTTTCTACCGCTGAAATCGTGGAACAGGTGCGTCTGGCACGTAAGGTTTGTCAGGAGGGCGAACTAGGCGGAGATCCCTGCAATCTCTCCAACGTCGTGTTCATGGGGATGGGCGAGCCCCTGGTTAACTATCGGGCAGTGGTGGGCGCGATTCGCCGCTTGATCGCAGATCCGCCGGAAGGATTCGGAATGTCCGCGCGGGGAATCACGGTTTCTACTGTGGGACTGGTACCCGGGATCAAAAAGTTGACGGAAGAAAAAATTCCGGTCACCTTGGCGATTTCGCTGCACGCTCCCGATGACGAGCTCCGGGATGAGCTAGTTCCTATTAATTCTCGATTCCAGGTTAGCGAACTGTTAGACGCGGCTTACGACTATTTTAAAGCTACTGGCCGGCGGGTCTCCATCGAATACGCCCTGATCAAGAAGATGAATGATCAAGCTTGGAGGGCGGGACTACTCGCAGATTTATTGAATGCTCGCGGGCATGGCTGGGCACATGTGAACCCGATTCCGTTAAATCCCACCCCCGGATCTATCTGGACGGCGAGTGAATCCCACGCTCAAGCAGAATTTGTGGATACTCTGGAACGTAAAGGTATCACTACCACTATCCGCGATACTCGGGGACAAGATATTGATGGAGCGTGTGGTCAATTGGCAACTAAATCTCGGAAGGAGAGGACTGGCAAATGAGCGAGAACAACTTTCCTAGGGCCGGTTTTTTTACGCGGGGATACGAACCCTCCCAGGTGGACGAGTTTTTTGCAGATGCTCGCAAAGCCTATGAGGGCGGGGTACCGGCCGAAAAATTCTCGGCCGCCCAAGTGCGGGGTGCCCATTTTGACCTAGTGCGTCGCGGATATCAAACTGCCGCGATTGACCAGGCTATGGATCGTCTGGAAGCCGCTTTCGTGCGGCGTGACCGCGCAGATAATGTGGCAGTTAATGGTTCGCAAGCCTGGATGGAAAGGGTGGCGCAGCGGGCAACTACCCTTTATCCGCGGATGCTACGTCCGCGGGGCAAACGTTTCGCTCACCCGGACGGTAAAGGCTATGACGCCACCCAGGTGGATGAACTACTTGACCGGCTGGCACAATATTTTGACTCGGATAAGGGAATCACCTCCGCCGAGATTCGTAGTGCCACTTTTAAGACTGCAAAAAATGAAAAGGCGTATAAAGAGGGCGTAGTTGATGCCTATCTCTCGCGGGCGGTAGAAGTACTGCTGGCGGTGGAATAACTGTTTGAGTTCGGGTAGTAACCGACAAAATATTTTCACGATCGGGGAGGGGCAGTGCGCGACGTTTTCATTTTGGGATCCACGGGATCGATTGGTACGCAAGCACTGGAGGTAATCGCTCAGAATCCGGGGCGGTTTTGTGTGCGCGCTCTTAGCGCTGGCGGGGCTAACCTTGCTTTATTGGCGCGCCAAGCTGCCCGTTTCCGCCCAGAAATAGTGGCGATTTCTTTAGCTAGGGGCGAGGAATTCGCGACTGCGCTAGCTGCGGAACTTCCCGGGGGCGAAGAATATCAACCCGAGATTTTGATGGGAGAGGATGCTAGTGCCCGAGCGGCGGGCAGAGCCAGCCGGCAAGCAGTAGTCCTCAATGGGATTACCGGCGGGGTGGGGCTGGCTCCTACTTTGGCCGCCTTGGAAAGTGGGGCTACCTTAGCGCTGGCAAATAAAGAATCTTTGATTGTGGGTGGCGCCTTAGTTAAAGCTGCCTGCCAGCGCCCTGGCCAAATCGTACCGGTAGATTCCGAGCATTCGGCGATCGCTCAAACCTTAGCTAGTGGTGTCCACCATAAGGGGCTAACCAGCGTAAACCAGGATGGTTGCAGTGAAGTTAGCCAGATTATTCTTACTGCCTCTGGCGGTCCTTTCCGGGGAAAGAAACGTGCGGATTTAGCTCAGGTTAACACGCAGCAAGCGCTTAATCACCCCACTTGGTCGATGGGGCCGGTGGTGACTATCAACTCTTCTACCCTGGTAAACAAGGGTTTGGAACTGATAGAAGCTCACCTTTTATTTGAGGTTACGCCCGAAGATATTGTGCCGGTGATTCATCCCCAATCGATTATTCACTCCGGGGTAACTTGGATTGATGGCGCCACTATTTTGCAGGCCTCCCCGCCCGATATGCGCCTTCCGATCGCCTTGGGGTTAGATTGGCCGAGCCGCCTAGAAAAAACAGTTCCCCCTCTGGATTTCACTAGCGCTCAGCAGTGGCAATTCGAACCGGTAGATCATGAAACTTTCCCGGCGATAAAACTTGCCCGGCAGGCAGTGGCGACCTCAGCTTCACACCCGGCGGTTTATAACGCCGCCAACGAAGTATTCGTCGATGCCTTCATAGATGGAGACTTGCCCTACCTGCAAATAGTGGATTCGTTAGCGCAAGTACTAGCCGAACATACCGGCATTGATAATCCGGATTTAGCGCAAATCATACAGGCGCAAGCCTGGGCGAAATCCAAGGCTCAGGAAATTGTCATGAACGCTAGATAGGCTATCCCCATGGCTTTTTTGCTGGGAATAATAATTCTTGTTATCGGACTGATTATCTCGATTGGTCTGCATGAATGTGGGCACCTGCTGCCGGCTAAAAAATTTGGGGCGCTAGTTCCCCAGTTCATGATTGGTTTTGGGCCCACCCTGTTTTCACGCAAACGCGGGGAAACCGAGTACGGAGTTAAAGCCTTCCTCCTAGGGGGTTATTGCCGCATCCTGGGAATGTACGGACCGGGTGACCCGGATCAATTCGCCTATAAGCTGGATGGTAAGAAACTTTCGGTGCGCCAGGCACGCGCCCTGGATCCGGAGGAAGCTGAAAACTTGGTTCCTACCTGGTCGCAAGAAGCCCGTGACGCCTCGCTGTCTGAGATTCCCATAGCTCAGCGCCACCGTGGCTTTTATAACCTGCCGGTATCTCGGCGCCTAGTGGTAATGTTCGGCGGGCCAGTGATGAACTTATTTTTAGCGTTCGTGCTGATGGGGATAGCAATGCTGGGGATTGGGATTGCCACCCCCACCACCACTGTCGATAAAGCCGTCTGCTTAAAAGCAGGACAAGTGGTTGATTGTGCTCAGGAGGGCGCCCAGCCTTCCCCGGCAGCCAAAGCCGGGATCAAACCGGGAGATAAGTTACTCGCTTGGGATGGCCAGAAAATTAACACCTGGGAAGACCTGCGAAAACATGCTAAAGCTACCGAGGGGGATGCCACTGTATCAGTCCAGCGCGGCGGAGAAGTTATCGACCTGCACCTATCCGGGGTAGATGGGAAAGCAGGGCTGTATGCGCGTTCGGTGCGTCAAAGCACGGGACTTGCCACCTATGGGCAAACTATGTGGCAAATGTTCTACCAAACCGGGGCAGTAGTATTAAAACTCCCGGTAGCTGTGTGGGACGTGGGAGTTGCGGTCTTCACCGATACCCCGCGCGATAGCTCCGGAATCATGTCAGTCTTGGGAGTAGGCAGAATCGCGGGAGAGATCGGTTCTGCGCCCTCAACCCAGGTGACCCTGGCGGATCGCGCTGGGGGCTTGCTCTCTTTGCTAGCCTCTCTAAATATGGCGCTGTTTGTATTCAACCTGATTCCGCTGCCGCCGCTAGATGGGGGACATATTGCCGGTGCTTGTTGGCAAGGAATTAAGAACACCTATGCACGGCTCCGTTCGCGTCCGGCTCCTGGCCCCATTGATGCCGCGAAAGCTGTGCCATTGACCTACGTGGTGGCAGGACTGTTGATAGTTATGACAGTGCTACTGATGGTGGCGGATATTGTTGACCCCATTCGCTTACCTTAGTTATTGAGTTAGTTATGGGGAGCGGACATCGTTTAATACTGGCGGTCTTTCGCCCTCAGTGATTACTGCTAATAAAGCCCAGGGAATAGCGGAGGTAAAAGCTTTATTATTTTTAGAAACTAGGGCTTTGGCGTCTGAAAGCGTCATAATAGGAACGTGAGCGTTGAACTAGGAATTCCGGAAGTTAAGCCCGCGGGTTTCCCGCGCAAGAAAACTCGTAAGATTCGTTGCGGAAACGTAGAAATTGGGGGAGATGCCCCGATTAGCGTACAGTCCATGTGCACCACCAAAACCACTGATATTGGTGCCACCTTGCAGCAGATAGCGGCGTTAACCGCCGCCGGGTGCGATATTGTGCGGGTAGCCTGCCCCAGTGCCGATGATGCGGAGGCTCTGCCGGTAATCGCCCAAAAATCTACGATTCCGGTAGTCGCTGACATTCATTTCCAACCCAAATATGTGTTTGCCGCGATTGAGGGCGGCTGCGCGGGAGTGCGGGTTAACCCCGGTAATATCCGCAAATTCGATGACCAAATAGAAGAAATCACCAAATGTGCCCGCAAACACGGCACCGCCCTGCGGATTGGGATAAACGCCGGTTCCCTCGATCCACGGGTAATGGCGCGCCACGGAAAAGCTACCTCGGAGGCTTTGGCAGAATCCGCGGTTAATGAGGCACGCCTGTTCGAGCAATACGATTTTCATGATTTTGCGATCTCGGTTAAACACCACGACCCGGTGACTATGATTCGCGCCTACGAATTGCTTAGTGAAATGGGGGATTGGCCGCTGCACCTGGGGGTAACCGAGGCAGGTCCGGCTTTCCAAGGAACTATCAAATCGGCTACTGCTTTCGGGGCACTGCTGCGTCAAGGTATCGGAGATACTATCAGGGTGTCGCTATCTGCTGATCCAGTAGAGGAAATAAAAGTCGGGATCGAAATCCTGCAATCTATGGGGCTAAAAGAACGCACCCTGGAGATTGTTTCCTGTCCTTCCTGCGGACGCGCCCAAGTAGACGTATACACTTTGGCAAACGCAGTCACCGATGCGCTGAAGGATGAAATTAAAGTGCCGCTGCGAGTCGCGGTTATGGGGTGTATCGTGAACGGGCCAGGGGAGGCGCGGGAGGCCGACCTCGGGGTAGCCAGCGGTAATGGCAAAGGAAAAATCTTTATTAAAGGTGAAGTGATAAAGACGGTTCCCGAAGAGGAAATCGTGCCCACCCTGATTGCGGAGGCGCATCGTCAAGCTGAGCTCCTTGGTCTAGAAGAAGGCTCCGGCGAAGTCGAGGTAATCGCCTAGTTTCGTTAGGCAGGAGTGGGAAAAGCGCTCGGGGGACCCCGGTGAGCCTCGCTACGCTCAGCTCAAGCCCCCTCTCGCATCTTTTCCCACTCCTGCCCAAAAAGTTCAATAGTCTAACGGCGCTTTTCGTTTTTAAGCCGAGTGTCTTTTATTTTGTTTCCCCGCGTCACTTCCTGCAGGAAGATATGGTCTTAATAAATTCAGCATTGACACTTCAAGCTGGGCGTAGAGTCCCTGCCTAAGACCGTAACCCCGAGCGAGAGAGAATTTTTATCCGACCAGGCTAGGTCGGCGTAAAACTCGCAGATGCCCGCGGGTATCTGCGAGTTTTTGGGCGGAAGGAAAAACTTGTCGCTCGCGCGGATCTACCAGATGGCTTCCACGTACCTAGTACAGAAGGCTTTCACATGATTACTGCCGGAACGGCGCGGTTTAGGTTCCTTTGGATCATCTACTAAACTGGCGAACGTGGCTTACAATATGTCGACTTATTTTGTCAGGACTTTGCGGGAAGATCCGGTAGATGCCGAAGTGGATTCCCATAAACTACTGGTACGCGCCGGTTATATTCGCCGCGCCGCACCCGGAATCTATACGTGGACCCCGCTGGGGCTGCGCACGATTCGGCGCGTAGAGCAGGTAGTACGGGAAGAAATGGATCGCATCGGCGCCCTCGAGGTGGCCTTCCCCGCGCTATTGCCCCGCGAACCCTATGAAGCGACGAACCGCTGGGAAGAGTTCGGACCATCCCTGTTTAAGCTGCAAGACCGCAAAGGTGCTGACTATCTGTTGGCGCCCACTCACGAAGAAATGTTCACCCTGCTGGTGAAAGACTTTTATTCGTCCTACAAGGATCTGCCGGTCGTCCTCTACCAGATCAAAGAAAAATATCGGGACGAGGCACGCCCGCGGGCAGGACTGATTCGCGGCCGCGAATTCATTATGAAGGACGCGTACTCCTTCAATATCGATGATGAAGGGCTAGAAGCCTCCTATCAGCAGCAACGCCGAGCATACCAGCGGATTTACTCGCGGTTAGGGCTAGATTTCGTGATTTGTTCCGCGATGGCGGGCGCTATGGGAGGATCGCGCTCTGAAGAGTTCATTTTCCCCTGTGCTATTGGGGAAGATACTTTTGTGCGCTCCGAGGGCGGGTATGCCGCCAATGTGGAGGCCGTGACCACTATTGCCCCCGAGTCGAAAGATTATTCGCAACTTCCCGCCGCGATTGAACGTAAAACCCCCGGTGCACACACTATAGAAGCATTGGTGGATTACTCGAACGAGCATTTCCCACGCGAAGATGGCAGGGCGTGGACTAAAGCTGACACTTTGAAAGCCTTCATGGTTGCCGCGACCTATGCCGATGGTAAACGGGAAGTGCTGCTCCTGGGCGTACCCGGGGATCGCGAAATTGATATGCGCCGCTTGGAAGCCTCTCTAGGGGCAGACGTAGAAATGGCCACCCCGGAAGATATGGCCGCTTACCCCAATATCGTGCCGGGCTTTACTGGCCCCACCTGCGCCGGGCCTGACCATCCGGATCGCCAAGTTGATGAGGACGGAAATATCTCTGGCAGCCCCCGCTGCCTCCTAGATCCGCGGGTAGTGGAAGGTACCGAATGGATCGCAGGAGCTGGCAAAGAAGACACCCACCTTTATCACCTGGTGGCGGGCAGAGATTTCCGCGCTGACGGCTTTATTGAAGCTGCAGAGGTGCGGGATGGGGATCCGGCTCCCGATGGTTCTGGCCCCTTGCAGACCGCCCGCGGAATCGAAATCGGGCATATCTTCGCCCTCGGAACAAAATATTCCGAGGCGCTAGGGCTAAACGTGCTCGATCAAAACGGGAAATCCCAGGTAGTAACAATGGGTTCCTACGGGATCGGAGTTTCCCGGGTTATGGCCGCTATCGCCGAAGAATACCATGACGAGGTTGGGCTGAAATGGCCAACCAATGTGGCACCCTTCCAAGTACATGTACTGGTGACCGGCAAAGGGGCAGACCTTTTCGAGGCTGCAAAGCTGCTGGGGGAGCAACTCACCGCCGCCGGGATTGATACTTTGATTGATGACCGCAAGAAAGTATCTGCCGGGGTTAAATTCAAGGATGCGGAACTGCTTGGAATGCCCTGGCTGGTAGTGATTGGGCGCGGACTGAAAGAAGGAACCGTGGAAGTGCGTTGCCGCGCCACTGGCGAGCGCCGCGAAATCGCAGTTGCGGATGCCTTCAAGTATGTAAACGACCAGGTGCATCGGGATCTTGAGGAAGCCTATGCGCGGGCAGAAAAATCGTTCCGGCAGCTGCGGCGGCAGCGGGCAGCGAGGAGGAATAAACAATGGCATTTCGAGAAATCAGAGTAATCGGAGATCCGATTTTGCGCACCCCCTGTGAACCGGTGGGCGAAATCGATGAACATATAAAACAGCTGGTAGAAGACTTACTAGAAACGGTAGATGCCGATGGGCGTGCCGGGCTGGCCGCTAATCAGATAGGCGTGGGGCTGCGGGCTTTCTCCTGGAACATTGACGGGGAAGTCGACTATATTTTGAACCCACGTTTGGTAGAAGTTTCAAAGGATGAATACCAAGACGGCGATGAAGGCTGTCTATCAGTGCCGGGTCTTTTCTTCCCTTGTCAGCGTGCCTGGTATGCGCGTGCTGAAGGGATTGACCTGGATGGCAAGGCGAAAGTGGTGGAGGGCGAAGAGCTGATGGGGCGCTGTATCCAGCACGAATGTGACCACTTGGATGGACATCTTTATCTTGATCGCCTGGATCGGTTAACTCGTCGCAAGGCCTTTAAAGAGATTCGCGAAAAAGGCCTGTAGCTGCGCCTGGGCGCGAGGGCTGGGTTTGTCCTCCCGCCCAAGAATTTGGAAAACGTAGCGCCGTTTTCCAAATTCTTATGCCCACCGCACCTACTCGGGTCAAACCCAGTCCCCGCGCTTTTGTTCGAGCCTCACGTAGGTTACATTCAACTCCGGATTCAATCCCTGGCATAAATCCGTCTCTGCGCGTCTACTTAAGTGCCCTCTCGTATCTTTTCCCGACCTCGACCCGTGCTATGAGCCTGGTAGTTGTTAGTTAGCGCGAAATCTGGGTTTGTCCTCCCGCCCAAGAAACTCGGAAAACTTAGCGGATTGATCGCCGATTTATGCCCAGACCTGGTGAGTTTCTTTTTTCAGCTAGGTATCCGAAGTTGAAGCTTTCGATGGAGAGTCTGCCAAACCCAGCCTCCGCGCGTAAAACCACACCCAAGCACGGGGGCTATATTTATCCTCCTGCCCAAAAACTCGAAAAAGCCGTAGGCATTTTTCGAGTTTTACGCCCGCCTAGCCGTATCGGACAAATATAGCTCCCGCGCTATTGCTCAAGCTGTCGCGAGTCTACCCAAGTCCCTCTAGTATCTTTCCCCGACCTCGACCTGTACTAAGAGGCCGGCGGTTGTATGTAGGCGCGAAGGCGGATTTTGCCTCGCGCCCCGAAATCCGGAAAATGCTTTGGCATTTTCACAGATTTAATGCCCGGAGCCTACCCCTCGGCATAAATCCGCCTCCACGGTTATGCTCTAGTCCCGCGTGTCTGCTTAAGTCCCTCTCGCATCTTTTCTCGAGCAATGAACCACAGGTGTCACATTGGCCTCAGTAGTCACAAAAATGCCGGTCAGAGGCTTTTGGGGTTGTTGAAAAACGCTATCGAGGGCAAAATAGAAACTGAGACACCGCGTGTCATCACTCTGTAGTGCGCACAGGCCGTTGGGGAAGACGAACCTTGCGAACACTAAAGGAGTAGCGATGAACAAGGATTACACCCGCGGTGTACTTTTCGTACACTCATGCCCTCGTGCGCTGTCTAGTCACGTGGAATGGGCGGTTGGCGCAGTTCTAGATCAACGCGTCAACCTAGAGTGGACAGAACAACCGGCTCAACCCGGGATGTTCCGCTCGGAGCTTTCCTGGGTCGGCAGGGCTGGGACTGGCGCTAAACTAGCCTCCGCACTGCGCGGATGGGAACATTTGCGTTTCGAGGTTACCGAGGACGCCTCCATAAATAACAATGGGGGACGCTGGTCATATACCCCAGACCTGGGGATTTTTCATGCACAAACCGATGTGGTGGGTAATGTGGTGATCCCAGAAGATCGGGTGCGCGTTGCCCTTTCTCAAGGTAGTCAAGAGGAGTTGCGGCGCCTGCTGGATTTGGCGCTAGGCACTGCCTGGGATGAGGAACTCGAGCCTTTCCGCTACGCGGGAGCGGGAGCGCCGGTGCGCTGGCTACACCGAGTAGGCTGAGATGTCGCTAGACGCTGATGCCTTAGCGGCGCTTGCCGATTTCGGAAAGAATTTGCCCGGCGACCCTGAGGGCGATAGCGGGGGAGAGGACAAGTCTGCGGCTGCTCCGGAATTCGGGGTGGCTGCTGAAGATGATAGCGCTAGTAACGCGGATACGTCCTCGGAGAGTATTCCGCCTGCCTGGGAAAGTTTCCCAAGTGATTTAGAAGTTGTAACTGCGCTTTTAGCGGCGGTATCTGCTGAAACTGGTGAGAAACAAGAATCGCTGCTACCGCAGACCAAACTGATAGACGATCTTGATTTCGATGACCTGTCGTTATATGCGGTAGTGGCGCAGCTCGAGGCGGTACTAAAGGAAAAACGCTCCGATAATGAAATAGCAGAATGTAAATCTCTGGGGGAGATGGCGCTCCTGTATGTATCCAGTAATAAAAGGACTAATTAATAAAGGGCTACATTCTTATCCTTAGTTCAAATAATGGCAATATTGGGGGAGTTTCCTGCCGTTATGGGGGTCAAAAACGAATAACTGACATATATTACTGGCGTAATTGTCGTTTAATAGCTTAAATATACTGCCTTGTCTTGGGGATATGGTTACAAACTATTGACGCTTGCCCCATTCTTTTTCGAGAGAAATACTCTCCCCGCCAACAATAGTGAGTATGAGTAAAAATCAAAATTTTGAGAAAAAACATCCGCGAGATATCAATGGTAGATTCGCTAAGAAGCAGCGAAAAGAATCCGGGCTAACGCTCCAACTTGACAAGGGTTATCCGACCTCTGGTAGCCCGTGTATGTCTCCGCAGGACACTGCCCCCGGCTTAGAGAACCCGAAACCTAATATGGGCATCGATGGATGCTCGGAGAAACCTGAGCCTCCCATGGTGACCTGCTCTAAAAGGGCGACACTTCGCACTTCGTGGAAGATGGTTAAATGTCTAGCGCAATCGTTTACATTCACTGTGTTTGCGGCAGTGGTCGCGCTTGTGCTATCCATTGGACTTTTGCTCTTCCTCATGGAAAAAGATTCAAACAAGAACGACACGCAGATACCTGAGGTTACTAATAATGCTACGACAACTACTACTGCTATCTCTGGAGAATCTACTTTTGTCGAGGGTTATCCTGCCCTGTATGAAAGAGTGTCTTAGTGCTCAAGCGAGATAATCAAGAATTGACACTTACAGAGGAGATGGTTCCGTGATTATTTCAGCCTTACCAGTAATGTTAGAGTATTTAACTATTCAAATCGCTAGAGGGCGGGGCAACTAATGTAGAAATCTCGGACACGATTCTTTCTAAGAACGTATTTTTAGGCGGCAAAGAAGAAGATGATTTTTCCAAGATTTACGTAACCGACGAGCAAGGTAAAAAGTATTAGGTATTTTACTGCGCTGATTGCGCGATTTCGTTTAGGCGCTGGCGGAGGGCTTCAGCGTTGCCGAGGGCGTCATAGGCTGCGTCCTCGGAAAGAACCCCGCGGGGTAAATCATCCGGAAAAACACCCCGGTTATCGGCTTCTAGATCCTCCCACCAGGCTTTCCCGGAATAGTAGCTATCCAGAGCGCGGTAATCGTCCCACATCTGCTCGTAGGTGTCGAGGGCACCCTCGACAGTTGTAATCGCGTCATTTAGGCGCACTAACGCTGCCTCCATTTGCGAAACCCGCTCGATTTGCTCCGCAAAAACTTCAGTTTTTTCCATAGCCATATCCTCCCACAACTCACCCGCAGCTGCTTATCTCAAGATCTTTCTGGAGGGCGCACCTGCGGTTGTTCTGCATTCCGAACCTAGTCCAGTGGCGACTGATGCTATAACTTGTCGCAAGCTATCGGCCAGCGTTCAGGCATGTAGTACCTTGTACTACAAAAGGGGAGGGGGAGAGATGGCATTTTCCATCCGGATGAGTGCAGACGAAAAAGAGCTAGCCACCAGCTATGCGAACTTACACTCCATTACATTGGCAGAAGCCTTTAGGCAGGCACTCTTTGAAAAGATAGAGGACGAGTTCGACCTGGCAGTAGCCGATGAGGCTCACCGCGAATGGGAAGAGGACGGAAAGAAATCCTACTCGTGGGACGAGTTCAAGAAAGAGCTCGACCTGTGAAATATCAGTTCCGGGTGACCAACAGGTTCAAACGACAGTTCTGTAAACTCGATCGTTATACCCAGCTCATGATTAGCAACTGGATTGATAAAAATCTGATCGAAACCCCCGATCCCTGCAGTCACGGTAAAGCGCTGCGCGGAAACTATGCGGGGCAGTGGCGTTACCGTATCGGAAACTATCGCCTCATCTGCGAGATTGAAGATGACCACTTCTATATTCAGACCTTAGCAATCGGGCATCGCAAAGAAATCTATCGCTAGCTGTAGCGGCGGCAACTATTGGCAAACCCCGAGAAAGCAGCGTTATCCGTGTCCGCAATAAGTGGGTTGATGTGACCTAGCGCCCTTTAACAGGGCAAATAGTAACTCCAGAATCAGCAGGGTGTCAGCTCTAGAAAGTAAAGGGGGCGCCCATTGGGAAATGGGCGCCCCCGGGAAGCGATTAGTATCAGATATTACTGTTCGCCAGAAGAACCAGCATTCGGATTTAACAGGTCATAGCGATTCAGTGCCTGAGTAACCACCGAACGATCCTGCAGAATCCCGTCCTCATTTAATGCCTCCAAAGCCTGAACCACCAGGGACTCGGCATCAATCAAGAAGTGGCGGCGCGCGGCGGCACGGGTATCGGAATACCCGAAATCGGAAGCACCCAGCACCTTGTAGCGTCCTGGCACCCAGCCCCGAATCATATCGGGAACCAGATGATCATAATCCGAAGTTGCAATCACCGGTCCAGTGGCGTTACGGAGCCGCTGAGTAACATAGGGCAAGCGATATTCTTCATCCGCATGAAGCAGGTTATGACGATCGCTCTCCATACCGTCCCGGCGCAGCTCATGCCAACTGGTAACTGACCAGACAGCCGCGTCCACCCCCCAATCCTGCATCAAAAGTTTTTGCGCCTGCAATGCCCAAGGAACCGAAATCCCCGAAGCCAACAGTTCAACCTTCGGCCCGCCATTTTCATAGTGACCAGTCAAGGCATACATGCCGCGCAAAATCCCCTCAACATCGACTCCTTCGGGTTCTGCGGGCTGGTGAATCGCCTCATTATAAACCGTCAAATAGTACATGACGTTCTGGTCGCGTCCATCGGAGCCATCCCCATACATCCGTTG
Source organism: uncultured Varibaculum sp. (assembly GCF_902489465.1). GTDB lineage: Bacteria > Actinomycetota > Actinomycetes > Actinomycetales > Actinomycetaceae > Varibaculum. The sequence goes on from NZ_CABTZZ010000010.1 coordinate 26,929, forward strand.
CATTCCGTCACGAATAATATGGCGCAACTCGTAAGCATAGGCCGGATCGTACTGCACAAACGCCGGGTTAGTGGCGGCAATAATCGGGGAGTGACCGTCGGCATGTTGTAGACCCTCCCCGGTCAAAGTGGTACGTCCCGCGGTTCCACCAATCACGAAACCTCGTGCCAACTGGTCTCCGGCCGCCCAGAACTGGTCGCCCGTCCTCTGGAAACCAAACATCGAATAGAACAGGTAGAACGGGATCGTGGGTTCCCCATTAGACATATAGGAAGTGCCGGCCACCTGGAAAGCGGCTGCTGCTCCCGCCTCATTAATCCCGGGGTGCAGAATCTGGCCATCTTTACCCTCGGAATAATGCAGCATCAGATCTTCATCGACTGCCGTGTAATTCATTCCCAGGGTGTTATAGATTTTTGCGGAGGGGAACATGGAGTCCATCCCGAAAGTCCGCGCCTCATCCGGCACAATCGGCACAATCCGCTTGCCGAACTCTTCATCTTTCAAAAACTCTTTCATTAGACGCACTAGCGCCATGGTGGTGGCAACTTTCTGCTTCCCGGAACCGCCTTTGAGGACGTCATAAACAGAATCGTCGGGCAGGGAAATCTGCATCTGGTTGCGTTCTTTAGGACGCGAAGGCAAAAAACCGCCTAGCTTTTCGCGACGCTCAAACATATATTGCAGGGAAGGATGATTCTGCGGGGGACGGTAATAGGGAGGTAGCTGCGGATCTTTCTCCAGCTCCTCATCCGTGATCGGAATATGGAGCCGGTCGCGTAGCGCCTTCAAATCTTTCAAGGTCAGTTTCTTCATCTGGTGAGTGGAGTTGCGTCCCGCGAAAGTCTCACCCAGCACATATCCCTTAATGGTGTGCGCCAAGATAACAGTCGGCTGTCCCTTATGCGCCATTGCCGCATGATAGGCGGCGTAAACCTTGCGGTAATCATGTCCGCCCCGGCGTAAATCCCAAATCTCCTCATCGGTCCAGTCCTCCACCATCTTAGCGGTGCGGCTATCCCGTCCAAAGAAATGTTCACGCACGTAAGCGCCATCATTAGCCTTGAACGTCTGGTAGTCGCCATCCAGGCATTCGGTCATCACCTTCAGCAGCGCATGGTCATGATCCTTGGCTAATAACCGATCCCAGCCGCGACCCCAAATCACTTTGATAACGTTCCACCCGGCGCCTCGGAAAAATGCCTCAAGTTCCTGGATAATCTGTCCGTTACCGCGTACCGGGCCATCCAGACGCTGTAAGTTGCAGTTCACCACAAACGTGAGGTTGTCGAGCTTTTGTTGCCCCGCTAGCTGCAACAAACCCCGCGATTCTGGTTCATCCATTTCCCCGTCACCAAGGAAAGCCCAAGTGTGCTGGTCAGAACAGTCCTTGATTCCCCGGTTAGTCAAATAGGTATCAAACCAGGCCTGGGTAATCGCCTCGGCTGGCCCCAGCCCCATAGACACGGTGGGGTATTCCCAAAACTCGGGTAGGTGTCGCGGATGCGGGTAAGAAGGCAAACCGTTAGGGGCTTGAGATAGTTCTTGACGGAAACCATCCATATCCTCCTCAGAAAGCCGCCCCTCTAAAAATGCGCGAGCGTAAATACCGGGGGAGGCGTGCCCTTGGAAAAACACGTGATCTCCGCCGCTCGGATGGGACTTGCCGCGGAAGAAATGGTTAAAACCCACCTCGTAAAGAGTAGAGATAGAAGCATAAGAGGAAATGTGACCCCCCACATGCACCCCTTGACGTTGCGCGCGGGTAACCTGCACTGCGGCATTCCAACGCATCCAACGGCGATAGTCCCGCTCGATGCGTTCATCCCCAGGGAAAGTCGGTTCATCATGCGGCTTAATCGTGTTAGTGAAAGGCGTATTTAAATTGGCAGGCACCGCCACGTTTTGTTCGCCTGCTTGAGAAAGCATCCGCAACAAGATATCGCGAGTACGCTCCGAACCACGTTCTTTAATCAGATCATCCAAGGAATCCAGCCATTCCCGGGTTTCCTGGGGATCTGGATCTGGCAGGGCGCTAGCTAACTGGTGTACAGAGTCCAGGGATGCCTTATTTTCACTCATAGGTTTAGTTGCTCCTCCAACAGAAAAGACCATACTTGCCAATTGTTAACTATTTTTCGCGCTTTGGCTACTGGAGCCAACCGGCTCGCAAAGAACCCTTAGAGACTAGGGTTCCCAGCAGTTACTCAAGGCCTCAAGCTCCGGCGCAACTGAGTTTCCCAGGATCGCTAAACCTTCGAGCCGAGCGCAGGGGACAGGGCGAGGGCGCAAGAGGCTAAAAACTACTAAACTTTGCTAAAAGAGAGGGCAGTTTTCTATATGTTGGCGTCCGTGTTTCCCCCTTACGCTTTAATCATGTAACTTAGAGAGCGTGGAAACCACACGCGAAAGGCACGAAAGTTCCCTATCCGTATCGGAGATGGGGTTTAAAGAAGAACAAGTCATTCAGGAATTTGGTTGGGACGAGGACGTCGACGAAGATCTTCGCCAAGCCATAATGGATCAGATAGACGACGATCTCCAAGATGAAGATTTCACCGCTATGACCGATGGTGCCCTGATCTGGTGGCGCGATGACGATGGCGGCGTCGATGATCTCTCCGATGCGTTGATGGACGCGATGGGCAATATGGATGAAGGCGGATTGATCTGGGTGCTCAGCCCGATTGCCTCCGATCCCGGCGCGGTTGATCCGCGTCTAATCGAAGAGGCCGCGAAAACGGTGGGTATGAATCCCACCACCTCTGACGTGGTTTCCCCCCAGTGGGCGGGCACCCAAATAGTCTCCCGCGGCCGTTAAACAGCGAATTATTTACTTTTGCCGAGAACCATCCCGGCAAAGGTAACCCGCGGCTAGATTCGCGACTATTAAACCTGCCAGAACCGCTATAAACCCAAAAATGTTTATCGTGGTAGGCTGGGAAAATACATAAAAGGACGCGAATCCCGCAAGGAAAAATATCATCCCGGTCAGGTAAGTAATTTTCGCACCCATCGAAGCGGTTGTTTTACTCGCAAAAACAATCCCGATAGCTGCAAACAAGAAAGCGATAACTAGTACGCTAGCTAGCATCCAAGTGGGAGCAGGAGCGGTGGACTCCCAGGCAAACCACCACAATCCGCCGATTAACCCGGTAAGTAGCAGCGAAGAAAATAACGGTATCAGCCTGTAATACATACAGTGATAGTAATACCTGCAGGGACTACGCACACAGTTTCATTATCCTCACTAACATCCTAGGGTCTGAGGCGGGAAAAGCGCTCGGGGGACCCCGGTGAGCCTCGAAAGAATTAAGACAAGGGCAAAATGGGATCTATCTAAAGGGAACGTACCCGATGAGCAGGGTAATGATTAGTAGCTTGTCCCCTCTCGCATCTTTTCCCACCCCAGACTTCTAAGCCCGATCTGGAAGATATATGATTGCTAACCTAAGAAAATGTGATGGAGATAAGTCGTAACGAGTGTTAGTAATCCCTGGCGGAATTATGCCTACGTGGTGGGCCCAGAGGGACTCGAACCCCCGACATCCACGGTGTAAACGTGGCGCTCTAGCCAACTGAGCTATAGGCCCTAGACCTGTTAAAGAATACCTAATCGCGCGAAGGAAACAAATTTCCCAGGCTGTGATCTGCATCTAACCTGCTCATCCCAGTAGTCTGCAAGATACCATTCACCCGCACTTACCGCGCGTCTTTTTGCAGCTAACGCGGGGTCATGCGAAAATGAGATAAGCCAAGAACAGCGAGGGAGGCGGCGCAAATACCTGCGGAAACGGAAGTCAGTAAACAAGAGCTAGATAGAGCCTACGATCTGGTGCGCCGCGTGCGTAACCGGAGTTTGAACCGGAGTGACACTGATTCCGACCTCGGATCCGCCCTCGAGAATTCCCTGGAAGATCCCTCTCGTTCTTACTATGCAGACGCAAACACTCCCCAAGAGGGCTTAGAGCTGCTGGATTGGGCGAGTACCGCCCTGACGAAACAAAGCTCCCACGGCGGAGATTTCTCCCGGCAGCTACGCGAAGAATTTCAACGCAACCAAGCCTCAGACCTAGATATTTCGGAAGTCGAATATCGCCGAGTACAGCTCGAAAAAGTATTTCTGGTAGGTATTTATGATTCCGATCGTCGTAAGGCTCAACATTCCCTAGCAGAACTGGCGGCGCTTGCCCAAACCGCAGGCGCCGAACTGGTAGGCGCGGCTCTGCAGCGACGCAGCGCCCCCGATGCCGCAACTTTCGTAGGGCGCGGGAAAGCCAAAGAGTTAGCCGAACAGGTAGCAGCGCTCGAAGCCGACACTGTGATCGTAAATGCGCAGTTACAGCCCTCGCAGCGACGAGGACTAGAAGACCAAGTCAAAGTGAAAGTAATTGACCGTACGGCGGTAATCCTGGATATTTTCGCCCAACACGCCTCCTCCCGGGAAGGTAAAGCCCAAGTGGAACTGGCGCAGCTGCAATATTTACTGCCGCGCCTTCGTGGCTGGGGACAGTCAATGTCGCGCCAAGCTGGCGGGCGCGTATCCGGGGGTGCGGGTATCGGCGCACGCGGCCCGGGCGAAACCAAACTGGAAACCGACCGGCGCCGAATCACTAAACGAATCGCGAAACTGCGCCGTGAAATCAAACAGATGAAAAAATCCCGAGACACTAAACGAGAAGGGCGCCTCAGTAGCTCCCTGGCCTCGGTAGTGATCGTGGGATACACTAACGCCGGGAAATCTTCCCTGCTAAACGTACTGGTAGATGCGGATGTAATGGTGCAAGATGCGCTATTTGCCACCCTGGATCCCACGGTGCGACAAGCAGAAACGCCCGATGGTCGTGCCTACACTTTGTCCGACACCGTAGGTTTCATCGATGAGCTCCCACATGAACTGGTAGAGGCCTTCCGCTCCACTCTGGAAGAAGTCGAATACGCCGATTTGATTGTGCATGTGGTAGATGCCAGTCACCACAATCCCGTCCAACAGGTAGAAACCGTACATGAAGTGTTAGCGGATCTACCTCAAGTTTCCCAGATCCCCGAGATTATCGTCCTCAATAAAGCCGACCTGGTAGACGCCCTGCACCTGCGCGCACTACAATCCGCGATTGGTGGGGGAATCCCGCTATCTACTCGCACCGGGCAGGGAATTGCCCAGTTGCGCGAAGCAATCGCTAACGCGTTACCATCTCCGGAAAAACCTATCGATTATGTGATCCCCTATGACCAATCAGCGCTGGTGGCCAGGCTACACGAGGAAGGTATCGTAGACAAAGTGGAATACTTAGAAAACGGTACTCACGTGGTAGGTCGCGCCGGTCCCGCCCTCGCCCAAGCCATCCTAGAGGCGGCGAATTAGATGGATAGTCCCGGAGCCTCCCCGCTAGTAGCCACCGCCGATAGAGGCAAAGGTGGCGGCGGTAAAGATGCCCAGGCGGCGCGGCGAATCCTCAGCACTTGTATTAACCAGATTGGTGGCAGTGAACGGGCAGAACAGGTACAGATGTGTAACCTGGTTGCCCGCTCGTTTTCTCTGCCTGGCAGCCAATTGGTGGGGGCAGGAACCGGTACCGGAAAATCTCTCGCCTATTTGGCGGCTGCCTTTCAACGGGCAATCGAACACGGGGACAGGGTAGTAATCTCTACTGCCACCCTGGCTTTGCAGCGGCAGTTGCTTACCTGCGATATTCCCACCGTCGTGGGTGCTTGCCGCGAACTCGGTTATCCTCCCCCTACAGTTGCGGTATTAAAGGGCTGGTCAAACTATATTTGCCGCTGGAAATTAGCGGCTCCCGAGGAAATCGAAGGGTTGTTTCCCAGTTATGAGGCCGCCGAATATTCACCCAGCAATATCGGTAAACAGCTGCAGCGGCTGCGGGAATGGGCAGAAGAAACCGACAGCGGTGACCGTGATGAACTTCAGCGGGGAGTATCTTTAGCGGCCTGGCAGCAAGCCTCGATTTCCCCGAACCAATGTCAAGGGAAAACCTGCCGTTTCTATACGGATTGTTTCCCCCGCGACGCCCGCTTGAAAGCCCAAGACGCCGATATCATCATCACCAACCATGCATTGCTGTCCATCGAGGCGCTGACCCGCGCGGAGCTACTGCCAGAGTTCGACCTCTTGATTGTAGATGAAGCCCACGAGCTTCCCTCCCGCGCCCGCTCCCAAGCCTGCGTAAGCCTCGCGGGTAGCACCATAGAAAAAGTAGCGCGCGGAGTCAGTAAACATTTCCAGCTGCCGGTAACTGCTCTGGAACAGGTGACACACGATTTTACGAAAATCATAGAGGGACTTGACGAGGGCGAACTAAGCGAATTACCAAAGGAACTAGAAACTACCTTGACCGCTCTGCAAATAGAGCTATCCGATATTTCCGCGGAAGTAACCAGCAGCGCCGAGGAAGATGAAAAACGAGTAAAACAGCGCATCGTCCTCGCGCAGATTGAAGAAGCCTTAGATGCTTGCGAGATTATTGCCGCCTTTGACCCGGAAAAATCGGCCGCCTGGGTTACGGAAGAAAAATCTGGAAGTCGCCGCCTTTATAGCGGACCGTTGGATGTGGGCGGGGATCTTTATGCCCACCTATTTAAGGGACATTCATGTGTGCTCACCTCAGCCACCATGCAACTAGGGGGATCTTTCGAGGCAATCGCGGCGCGTCTAGGGTTGCGAGACCAGAACGTTTGGCAAGGAAGCGACCTGGGAAGTCCCTTTAACTATCGCCAGCAAGGAATTCTATATGTGGCCTCAGATCTGCCGCGACCAGGGCGCTCCGGGATCGGCGAAGACGCACTGGAAAGAGCCCTAGAACTGGCTGAAGCCACCGGTGGTGGGGTTTTGGGGCTCTTTTCTTCACTTAAAGCTGCCGAGCAAGCGGCGGAGTATTTCGCCCAAGAAAGTGATTTACAAGTTTTTCTGCAGGGAGAAGCGCCGATAAATCAGCTAATATCCGACTTTGCAGCCAGTAAAAAATCCTGTCTTTTCGGTACCCTTTCCCTGTGGCAGGGAGTAGATTTACCTGGCGATAAATGCCGACTCGTCCTCATTGATCGAATTCCCTTCCCTCGCCCCAATGACCCCTATATTTCTGCCCGCACTCGGGCGGCTGAGGCCGCTGGACGCAGCGGATTTGCAGAGGTATCCCTCTCGCACGCAGCTTTACTATTGGCGCAAGGAGCAGGCAGACTAATTCGCACTAGCACCGATAAAGGCGTGGTTGCCGTGCTCGATCAGCGTCTAACTACTGCCCGCTATGCGGGCTATCTACTCAAATCTTTGCCTGCGTTTTGGCGAACCACTGATCACCAGACAGTTATCGGAGCGCTAAAACGCCTGACAGAAAAGGAATAGTTAAACTATCTAGGAAATGCCTGGCGAGAGAAATGAATGCAATATCACCTCGCTACCAGGACGTTGTATGGCGACGGTAGCGGTGGATCGAAGATAAAATAAGAGGTGAGAGTTAATTCGCCCCAAGGAGAAAAAATGTCCAAAGAACGTGCCAATTCCCTCTATCCCGCGTCGATGCTTACTCGCCGCTCGAAAGTCGGGATTGTAGGTGCCGGATTCGTAGGAACCGCACTGGCTTACGCCTGCCAAATCAAGGGCGCGGCGCGCGAAATCGCGCTCTTTGATATTAATAAAGCCAAAGTAGAGGCGGAGGCACTAGACCTTGCCCACGGGATTCAATTTACCCCCGCAGCTTCAATCTCCGGATCCGATGACGTGGAAGTACTCCGCGACTCCGATGTCATCGTGATTACTGCCGGTCCCCAGCAAAAACCCGGGCAATCCCGCCTGGATATGGTGCAAGCGATGGCAAACATCATGCACTCGATCCTGCCGAAAGTGTTAAACGTGGCACCCGATGCCATCTATATTCTGGTTTCCAACCCGGTAGACATCGCCACCTATATGGCCTTAAAGATGAGCGGTTTACCCTCGCACCAGGTATTTGGTTCCGGCACCGTGCTCGATACCTCCCGGATGCGCTACCTGATCTCCCAAGAAACGGGAGTGGCGGTTCAAAATATACACGCCTATATCGCCGGTGAACATGGTGACTCAGAGGTACCTTTGTGGTCTAGCGCCGAGATTGGTAACGTGCCGCTGTCGCGTTGGGGAGCCACAATCAACGGCGGAATTTTCGATGATAAGTTGCGTAAACGGATCTCCAAAGACGTCGTGGAATCGGCCTATCGGATTATCGATGGTAAAGGGGTAACTAACTTCGCGATTGGTCTGGCAGTCACCAATATTATTTCTGCAGTTATGCGCGATGAGGATCGGGTACTGACGGTATCGTCACTGCTTGACAACTGGAATGGGATTTCTGGAGTATGTATGGCAGCTCCCACTCTGGTGGGGCGTTCCGGGGTAGGGCGCGTACTGGATCCGCCCATCACCCTCGACGAACGCGATGCGCTGACCCGCAGCGCCGAAAAACTCTCAGAAGTCGCTAAGACCGTAGGACTCTAGAAGCAGTCAGCTTGCGGGAAGTGTCCCTAACCTAGGGGCACTTCCCAGACTACCTGTAAGCCATGTGGAGACGCCGGCTGGGTAAAACAGATGCCCCCATGGCGGCGGGCACGACTTTTCAAGTTATCAAGGCCAGAGCGTCTGGTAACTGCCGGATCTAGGCCGTGTCCATCATCGGTCACCACCACTCGTACAGAACCGTTGGTGCCCATACCATTAATGCTCACCACTACTTGCGCCGAGGACGCGCCCGCATGGCGGGCGGTATTAGATAAAGTTTCGCGAACCACCGCCACCACGTCATCAGAAATATCGTGTCCCACTCGCTGGTCGGCCTCTGCAATCAAGAGTTCTTCATGAGAAGGATCAGAGGCAGAGAGAATCTCGCCATCAATATCTAAAACGAAAGAGGGCGCGAACCCCAACAGGCGACGAGCCAAGGATGCTTCGCGGCGCAACCGCTCCACTAAATCAACTGCCGCATCAGGTTCTCTCAGGTTGTGGACAATTGCGCGGATCTGTCTAACCGAGTCGTCAACGCTAGCTAAAGCATCTTGCATCAAAGATTCAGCGCGCGCCGCATCCAGATCAGCTCCGCTAGCTAAGTCTGCTCGGATCCGTTCCAGTTGCATCCCAGTTGCAAAAAGCTGTTGAATTGCCAGGTCATGAAGATCTTCACCAATCTTGGCGCGTTCATCTAACAAAGTGGCAATATTGGCAGCGTGCTTGGCGCCCGCGATCTCCAAAGCTAGAGCTGCCTGCGTCGCAACCTGCTCCGCCATTTCTAATACCGCCGGATCGAACTCAGGTTTATCCGGCAGACGCAGCAGCAACAAAACGCCAATCGCATGGGAACCCGCCAGGAGGGGAGCATATAGCGCTGCCCCAAAACGAGATAACTCCTTGACCCGTAGAGTGGTGGCTCGCGCCAAGGAATCGACAATCAAACCTTGACCCTCTGCTAGTACCGTGCGAGCACGCCCATGCGGGGGGAAAGTGACCCCAATTAGGTCTGCAGATCCATATCCAGACGCGATTTCGCACACCCAGGAATCTCCCACTGAAGGGAGTATCAGTAACGCGGTATCGGCTTCCGCAACTTCCCGGACAGATTTCGCAATGAACTGGAGTGCGTCCTCTTCCTCGGTTCCCTCTAATAGGATCGTGGTGAGCTGCTGAGAAACCCGGGTCCAGCGTTCGCGGGATCGCGAGACTTCATAGAGACGCGAATTCTCTACTGCTACCGCTGCTAAGATCGCTAATCCCGACACATAAGCTAAGTCCTGCTGGCTATAGCCGCCCGGACGGTTACATAAATATAGGCGTCCATATACCTGTTCATGGATCCGCAGAGGTACTCCCAAAAAATTGGTCATCTCCGGGTGCTTGGGCGGGTAACCAGTAAAATGGGGATTGGAGTGTAAATCATTGGAAATAATGCCGTTATCCAGAGGAATATCCCCGATGATCCCGCGACCTACCGGAGGATCGCCAAGAGATTTTCGCTGCTGCTTACTGACCCCATGGGTATAGAAATCACTAGTTTCGCCTCGAGAATCCAGAATCGACAATGCTCCGTAGGGAGAGGAAGTGACTTCACAAGCTTGGTCTACAAAAGACTGCAAGACTTTGTCTTGCTCCAGGTTGCCCATCAATTGCAGCACGGAGGAAATTAGACGGGTGCTATCTTCCGGTAGGGGAGAGCGATGTGCCAGATCAAGGTTTTTTCCAGTAGAAGAATCTGGCTGTGAAGACGAAAGTGTCTCCCTTGCTTCCGTCTCTAAGGGGGGAACCGGGAAAGAAGACTGCTTAGAAGACATCTACTTGCTCCTGACGTAGGCTCCAAGCATATCCGGGGTGGTTTTCAGCCAGCTCCCGGTGCGTTCCCTGAGCTACGAAAGTTGCCGGTTCCTCTAGACGCCCATGTGGCTTGTCCATGATAAAAACCTGATCCGCTTGGTCGAGCGGGGTTAGCCTATGGGTTACCAGGATGACTCCGCGTTTATGCTCCTTACTACCGGCAGTAAGTAAATCTCGCAGCAGCGCATCAGCGGTTTCGGGATCCAAGTGTTCTCCGGGCTCATCAAGCGCCAATAGCGGTGCTTTCGCTGCCAAAGCGCGAGCCAAGAGAATACGGCGGCGTTCTCCACCTGAAATGGTAGTGGCTCCGGATCCTAACTCGGTTTCTATACCCGCCGGTAGAGAAGCTAGCCATTCCGCCAAACCTGCTTCTTTCAACAATTCTTCGGCCTCGGCAGGAGTAAGCTCCCCATTGGCTACCCGCAGATTCTCCAAAATGGTGGTCTCGAAAATATGGGCATCCTCAGGGGTGATCACGAAACTTGCGGCAGCTTGCAGACGTGGCAGCGAGAAAACATCAGCCCCATCAATTTTTACGGTGCCAGAAACTGGTTTCAGCAGGCCAGCCAGGGTATAAAGCAAAGTAGTTTTCCCAATGCCCGACTGGCCGACAATTGCCAAGTGATCCCCGGGAGCCAAACGCAGATTGATATCAGTAGCCACCACCGGGCCGCCCGGCCAGCCGATAGCAAGATCCTTAGCCTCTAAAATGCTCGCTGCACTGGGATCGCGGGTGGTATTAGCATTTTCTTCTTCCTCTCGTTCCGCCTTTATTTCTGCTTCCGCCGGCAGCATATTCATGATTCTCACCGCCGAAGTTGCAGAGATAACTAGCTGCTGAGCAGCCGGTCCTAACTGGGCGGTTCCCTCGAAAGCAGAAAGGGGAGTAAGCGCCAGCACCGCCAACATTACTTCGGGGATCGCTTGCTGATTGACCGCAAAAATCCCGAAATAGGCGGCCATGATCACTGCCATGAGCATCCCAAACACATCTATAGCTGCCGCCCAAGCTGCTGGTTTCGCGGTAGCGTCTTTAGCGTCATAAAGCTGATCTTCAAGCTCGGATAATCCCGAAAGTACCTGCTGGGTTTGCCCATCAACCGTGATTTGAGCGGCACCATCAACAACAGTCATTGCCACTTCGGAGATACGGGAGCGGCTTTCAGTTTCTCGGCGCTGGGCAATCCGGGTAGAACGAATAGTAAATAACGGGCCGACCACTCCCGAAAGCAACAGCCCCAGAGCCAAAAATAGGCCGGCACGCCAATCCACTAGAGAAATCCCCACTACCGTAATTATCCCCACGATAGTGGCTACCATTGCAGGCAGTAAACTTTTGACCACGAAATCGCCGATATTATCAACATCGGTTCCCATCCGGTCAAGAATATCTCCGCGCCGTAAACTTGCGATCCGGGCAGTGTCAGAGTGTGACAGGGTCTTATATAGATTAGTGCGCAAAGTCGTCATCCCCGAGACCCCCAACTGGTGGGAGGCCAGGCGCTCTAAATAGCGGAAGACTGCTTTAGAAATCCCAAAGAAACGCACCGATACTACTGCTACCTCTAGGTAGAGGACGGGAGGCATCTGCGAGGCACGCGCAATCAACCAGGCGGCGGTAGCGCCCAGGGCGATCGAGGCACCCAGTCCTGCGGCACCCAAAAAACAGGCGAGGAACAAAGTTCCCGGTTTAAGTTCCAGTAGTTTTATTGCCCGTTTGAGTGCTTGGCGTTCTTCGGTAGTAATAAACCAAGTCTTCATTTATTCCAACCCCCGGGTCGATCCTAAGAATTCAGGAATCTCCGCTTCACTGGCACGCGCTGCCTGCGGCTCGCTATCCCGATACTTGTCCACCTCCGCAGCGGTAAAGGCCGCCGAGGATATCCGTACTACCTGGTCTGCTATCTGGGCTAATTCTTTGCGGTGGGCAATTAAAACCACGGTTTTACCCGCATCTTTTAACTGCTCTACTACTTGTGCCACCTGGGCAACCAAGTGGGCATCTAAGTGGGCAGAAGGCTCATCGAGGGCGATTAACTGCTTGGTGGACAGCAAGGCGCGCACCAAAGCTAGGCGCTGACGTTGTCCTACCGAAAGGCCTTCCCCGCCCGCGCGCAAGAACGTGTTCCAGCCTGCAGGTAGTTTTGCTACTACCTCTGCAAAGCCGGCAAGACTAGCGGCGCGGCGCACCTGTTCACCTGGTTCCCCATTTGGGAACAGTTCCTTCAGGTGGGCGGGGCTCTCCGCAACGTTTTGAGCCAGAGTACCTGGCAATAGCAGCGGCATCTGGGGAAGCCAAGAAGTTTGCTCCCACCAAGAATCCGCAGAGACTTCAGCTAGATCCATGGTTTTACCTGAAGAAGTGGTCAAGGTAATCTGGCCGCGATCGGTAGAGAGCTGTTTTAATAACGCCATCACGGTAGTGGTTTTACCTTCCCCGGATTTACCCACCAAGGCGGTGATGGTAGCCGGTTCAATCACCAAGTTCACGGCATTAGGTGCCCAGGCACCCCGCGCTCGCATCCCCAGATCACTCAAGGTAATAGTAGTTTCTTTTAAGTTAGGAGCCGGCTGGTCACCCCCAGTAGCCGGGGGAGTTTCCAAAATTTCAAAAGCCGATTGGGAAGCTGCCAGCCCATCAGCTGAAGCGTGGAAGAATTTACCAACTTCGCGTACCGGCGCATATACCTCGGGAGCCAACATAATCGCGATTAATCCGGTGTAAAGGTCAAGACCGCCACTTACCATCCGCAGTCCTACGGTAACTGCCACAATTGCTACTGAAAGGATAGAAATAAACTCCAGCACTGCTCCTGACAAGAACGCGATGCGTAGAGTTGCCATCGTAGTTTGGGTATAGGTTTTGCCAATGGAGGAAATCTGTTTTTCTGGTCCGCGGTGCCTGCCCAGACTCTTCAAAGTGGCAAGGCCGGCAATCAGATCCAGGAGCTGCCGCCCTAAATGTTGCATAGTTGCCAGACGGCGATCAGAAGCAGTCTGCGTCATCAGCCCGATGATCACCATAAACACCGGTATCAAAGGGATAGTAATCATTGCCACCAGTGCTGACCAAAAATCCATCACCGCCATCACCACTAAAACCAGGGGAGTGACCGTAACCGCCAAAATCAATTGCGGAATATAGTCGACAAAATATGGCCCCAGTTTTTCTAGGCCGCGGGTAGCTAGCGTTACCGTGTCGGTACCTTTACGTGCCAGCCAACGCGGTCCCAGTTTCAGGCAGTGGGCAAGTACTTGAGATCGCAGTTCGCGAATCGCTTTCTTAGCAGCTCTATGTTGATGATTGGAGCGAAAATAGGTGAGTCCTACCCGTGCCAGGGAAACAATCGCCAGCCAAAAAGCGAAGTGAGCAACCTGATCCCAAGACTGGCGTAAAGATATTACCGGAGAAATTAAGGCAGAAATTAGGAAGCATTGGGCGATAACTAGTCCTGCTTGGATAATGCCGGTGACTGCGGTGATGGCGATAGCTAGACGCGCCGACCGGGCATATTTCAGCAGTTTCGGATCAAGTGGTTTCAAAGCAAGTATCCTCCATGCAATTAATGGGACTATTTTCCCACACGAACCTGAAAACTCTAAACCTAGTTCATCGAGTAGTCGTTGCTTACGCGCGGGGACTGGGGTAGAAAAAGTACTCGGGGGACCCCGGTGAGCCTTGCTTCGCTCGGCTCAAGCCCCCTCTCGCATCTTTTTCTACCCCAGCCCGGTTACCCCGGGGTTGGGGGGGGCTAGGTTTTATCCGAGTGGGTGCGGTGGGCATAAGAATTCAGAAAACGTCGCTACGTTTTCTGAATTCTTGGGCGGGAGGAAAAATCTAGCCCTCATACCCTCGTTCCGACCACTTTCCGCCCAGCCTTCTATGAGGTCAATAGTCGCGGGAGTAAAAATAGTGCTGGTCTTGGCTATTTAGCCAAGACCAGCACTATTTATTCAGTTTTGATTAATCGACAGTTGGCAGGAAGTTATCTGTCAAGTGCCGATTATTTGCTTAGCTTTCCGCGAGGAAAGAAGCACCCTGACGAATCTTGTCCCAAGGTAAGCCCGGGTTTTCATCGAGATCCTCAAGGGTCACTTTCAGCGGCATCCGAGTGTAGCTCCAGTAGGTGTAACCCAAAACGATGGGCACAACCACCAGTGCAATCACGAGCATGATAGCCAAAGTGGACTGCGAGGAGGAAGCATCCCAAATAGTCAGAGAGAACTCCGGCTTAATGGAAGACTTCATCGCATTGGGCGCCATCGCGGTAAAGATCCACGCTACCGCTCCCGCGATCCCGACGGAGTGGGCGAGCAAAGTACCCCATTCGGAGCCACGAAGCGCCATTAGAACGGTGACGATGAAAGCCAGAGCCGCAATGATTAACGGGATCCAAGCCATCGCCTGGGAGGCGTATAGGAACTGTCCCCAAAGCGCGGCAATCGCTACCAGCGCGGTGTCCGCGATCGCGAACTTTCCGAGCAGGTTCTTAGCGCGATTCTGAACTTCACCGGTAGTGCGCAGCGCCAAGAAAGCCAAGCCCTGAGTGGCGAAGACCAACGCTAGCATGACCCCACCCGCAATGGTGTAGGGGGTGAGCAGCGAAAGGAATACGCTACCGAGGGGAGCGCCCTGGGAAGTGAAGTTATGTACGTGCTTGCTGAGGTCAGTAGCTCCCGCCACGGCTTCACCCGGGGTGTTGAACTGGGTGACCGCAATATTCATCCCCTGCACCAGGTTGGCAAATGCCACCCCGAACAGAATCGGAACTAGCCAGGCCACTATGGACTGCCAGCTATCCCAGCGGCCACGCCAGGCAGCCGAAGACACCTTAGTGCGCCACTCAATCGCACAAATACGGACGATCAAGCAGAACAGGATGAGGAACAGAGCCAGGTACATGCCAGAGAACATGGTGGCGTACCATTCCGGGAACGCCGCGAAAGTCGCGCCTCCAGCGGTCAACAACCAAACCTCGTTACCATCCCAAACTGGGCCGAAGGTTTTCTGTACTTGAGTGCGTTCCCGGTCGGTCTTGGCAACCATCGGCATTACCATACCGGCGCCTACGCCAAACCCTTCCAATACCAGATAGCCAGTCCATAGGACGGCGATCAGGATGAACCAAATAACTTGAAGAATAGTCATCTCTTTGATCTCCTATCTGACTTAGTAAGCGAAGCTGAGGTTCTTGCCGGCGTCCTCGCCATGTACTGCTTTTTCATTGGCAGTGACGTGGACACCTTCCTTAACGTAACGCTTAATCAACAGGAACCAGACGATGCCTAGTGCCAGGTAGATAAGCGTGAAGCCCAGCAGGGTAACCAGTACCTGCCATGCGGGAACTGCGAACGAGAGCCCATGTTCGGTAAGCATAAATACCGAGGATCCATCGATTTCCATATCGACTGGATGCACGATAAAGGGCTGACGACCCCATTCGGTAAATAGCCAGCCGAAGGTGGTGGCTAGATAAGGCATCGGCAAACACCAGATAGCAAACTTGCCCAATCCGGTGGACTTGGAAATCTTGCCGCCCTTGGTGGCGATTAGACCCCAGATTGCCAGGATCGCCGAGAAGATGCCGAATAGCATCATCAAACGGAAGCTCCAGAAGCTGAAGATAATGTTCGGGCTGAAGTCAACCGGTTGCGACTGCATATCGTATCCGCGCTGGCTGAGGATCTCAGAGAACATGGATCCGTACTTCTGGTTCAAGGTGTCCAGACCCTCTACCTTTCCGGTAAAGCTATTGGTAGCCATGAAGGAGTAGACTCCGGGAACTTCACCAATCTTGGTGATGTCCTTACAGGTGGCATCCAGTGGCCCAAAAGCAGCAATTGTGAAGGGCGCGCCCTGCCCGGCATTCGGAGTCTCACATAGAGCCTCGGCGGCAGCCATCTTTGCAGGCTGATCCTTGGCAACGAGCTGGCCTTGAATGTGTCCGGTGACTGCAGTTAACAGCCCGCCAACGATCATGACGACCATGCCGAAGCGAGCAATCGGACGCCAAATATCACGAGCCTCGGTTTCAGCGCCGGCATTGGCCGAGCGAACCATCCACCAGATAGCAATGCCGGCAACGAAGGTACCGACCAGCAACCAGGAGGTAGTCAGAACGTGAGTGTAGGCCGCCCATAGTACCGGGTTAAGCAATACCTGGAAGAATCCGGATAGGCCGTCCAGCTGTGCACGACCGGTTTCCGGATCGAAAGTTGCGCCTACCGGATGCTGCATCCAGGAGTTTGCCCCGATAATCCATAGGGCAGAAGTGTTTACCCCTACGAACACTAGCCAGGCACAGGTGAGGTGGGCTTTCTTTGATAGTCGACCCCAACCGAAGATCCACAATCCCAGGAAGGTGGACTCCATAAAGAAAGAGATAAGAGCCTCACACGCTAGCGGCGCACCGAAGATGTCGCCCACGAAGCGGGAGTACTCAGACCAGTTCATACCGAACTGGAATTCTTGCACGATACCGGTAGCCACACCGAGTGCAAAGTTAATTAGGAACAGTTTCCCAAAGAACCGTGTCGCCTTCAGCCAATATTCCTCACCGGTTTTGTGCCATTTTGTTTGCATAATGGCAACAAGGAGGGACATGCCGATGGTGAACGGAACCAGGATGAAATGGTAGACGGTAGTAATACCGAACTGCCATCGCGCCAACATAGTGGCATCTAATGCTGTTGAAGCAATAGTCATTCTGCTCGCCTTTCCGTTTCTAGTCGGTTTAGAAGTCGTTGCCCGATATGAGCTTGCTTATACCAAAGCCCATAGTGACAACGTTGTCACTTAGATTAGCTTGTTTTTCAGGCGGTCGCTAAGTATTTCCCAGGATTTTCTAAGAATTGGCTCAGTTTTACGACAGAATTAAGAAATATGGAATAATGATCTTGGTTGATTTCTGTCGGCGCATCACGAGGGGAGTCACCCCAGAGGGACTATTTTCCTAGGAAAACTCTCTGGCGTGGGGTGAATATCTTCGCGTAAACAAGGGCTTCCGTCCTAGAGGACGGCGTAATAAAGAGGATTCGTTGATGCGAGCGCGTCCAGGTGAGATCAGTGGTGAAAAACCCCAATAATAACGAAACAGAATCTTTTCAAAATAGTGGAGCTGCTCTTTTTTCCGGGCCTACTTTTTCCGCCCCCAAGAAGATTGAGTCCGCTCCGCCAGCTCCCGCTCAGCTTGCCGCGGCTCCGGCTTTTGGCGCTCCCATGTTCGCGGCCGCTCCCACTTTTGAGCCGAGCGTCTCAGAAGAAGCGGATCTAGAAAAGGATGCTAAGCCGAAACGACAGAGCAAGAAAAAGACCGATAACCAAGGGGAGAAAAACGCTCAGTCTAACAACTCAAAGGCTGACAAAAAGGCGCGCGGGACGAAAAAATCTCGTAAGAGCGACAATCCCGACAGTGAAACCCCGTCCTCAGACAAAGGCAAAGATAATCGCACCGCTCAGGCCGAGTTGAAGCAGAGGGAGGAGGAGAAAGCTAGCTCCAATACCAACCACGCCGGGACAGACGAGGAAGATAACGGTAGCAGCCGTCGTCGCCGGCGGCGCCGTAACCGCGGGGCAGCAGAGGCTAGTGATCAGATCGAACAGGTTAAAGGTTCCACTCGTTTAGAGGCCAAGAAACAGCGGCGCCGGGAGGGACGCAAAGAAGGACGGCGGCCCAAAGTAATTACCGAGTCGGAGTATTTGGCGCGGCGAGAAGCAGTTGATCGCACTATGCTGATCCGCTCTAAGGATGGGCTAAATCAAATAGCCGTGCTTGAAGATAACGTGCTGGTGGAACACTATGTTTCTCGGCATACTCAAACCACTATGGTGGGGTCGGTTTACCGGGGCAAGGTGCAAAACGTGTTGCCCTCTATGGAGGCGGCCTTCGTTGATTTGGGGCGCGGGCGTAATGCGGTGCTCTATGCCGGGGAGGTCAATTGGGACGTTGCGGGAATGAAAGGCCGACCCCGGCGGATCGAGGAGGCTTTGAAATCCGGTGATTCGATTACCGTGCAGGTAACTAAGGATCCGATCGGACACAAGGGGGCGCGACTTACTTCCCAGGTGACCTTGCCGGGTCGTTTTCTGGTGTTGGTGCCGGGCGGATCGATGACCGGTATTTCCCGTAAACTCCCCGAGGGTGAACGCCGCCGCCTGAAAAAGTTGTTGAAGGTGATTGTCCCCAAAGATTTCGGGGTAATTATCCGCACGGCCGCTGAGGGGGCTACTGAGGAGCAACTCCGTCAAGACGTGCAGCGCCTGCAGAAACAGTG
The DNA here is from genome assembly GCF_902489465.1 of uncultured Varibaculum sp. GTDB lineage: Bacteria > Actinomycetota > Actinomycetes > Actinomycetales > Actinomycetaceae > Varibaculum. Next base: position 45,551 of record NZ_CABTZZ010000010.1, read on the forward strand.
GGAGAAAATCGAAAAGAACGCGGCGTCCTCAAAATCGGCTCCTTACCTGCTGCACGGTGAACCTGAACTAGCTTTGCGGGTAGTGCGTGACGTTTTCAATGAAGATTTCCAAAAACTGATTGTGCAGGGCAAGGAAACCTTTGGTCAGGTTGATTCCTATGTGAAAGAGTTCGCGCCTGATCTGCGGGATCGCGTTGAGCAATGGGTGGGTGCGGACGATATTTTCGCGGCTCACCGCGTTGATGAACAACTCGCGAAGGGTATGGATCGTAAAGTCTGGCTGCCTTCGGGGGGTTACCTGATTATTGACCGTACTGAAGCAATGACGGTTATTGACGTTAACACCGGTAAATACACTGGTTCTGGGGGGACTTTAGAGGAGACCGTTACCCGCAATAACTTAGAATCTGCTGAGGAAATCGTGCGGCAGCTGCGATTGCGCGATATCGGGGGAATCGTAGTTATTGACTTTGTGGATATGGTGCTGGAATCTAACCGGGATCTGGTGCTGCGCCGCCTAGTGGAATGTCTGGGGCGAGATCGCACTCGTCACCAGGTTACTGAAGTTACTTCCCTGGGGTTGGTGCAAATGACCCGCAAACGGGTAGGAGAAGGACTGGTAGAAGCCTTTTCGACTCCTTGTGAGCATTGTGAAGGCCGCGGGTTTATTGTGCACAGTCACCCGGTAGAAAACGGGGCAAATAGCGATGAGAATCTGCGTGCTCAGGGGCAGAAACGCGAGCGCAAGGACGAGAAACGGTCAAAAACAGATTCGAAGAACCGCGCCTCTATGGCTAAAGTAGCGGCGGCTGCCAGTAAGGCTCACCAGGAGCAACCAGGTATAGAGCGCTCGGAAAAGGAAGAACAGACAGCTTCCCCAGCTCACAAGGGTGATTCTCAGAATCTAGGTGAAAGCGAAGCTAAAGAACCTTCAAACCAGCAGGACGCGGTGAAAGCTCCTAGAGAGCGCGATAAAAAGGACTTGTCCGCAGATGAGAATCCGGCAGCCAAAGCTCCCTCAAAGACAGCTACCGCCAAAAAGGTAAACAATAAGGACGAACAGGGCGTCAATGGGCAAGCTCGAGCAGCAGCCACCTCCGGCACGGTTACCCCTGCTTCCGAGGCAGCAGTGATGACGATTCCTAGTGCTGGCGCTGCCAAGAGCGTTAGTTTAGAACAGTTAGGGGCGAGTAATCCCACCTGGGAAAAGAAAACAGATTCTGATGAGGGGCAAGGCGAGCAGCCCCCGAGACGTCATGCCGCAGTAACTGCCTAAATATCGCATAGTATTCCGGTTTTTCTCCCGTTGACCTGCGCGGTTAGCGGGAGAAAAATAATTTTATCGTGGCTTCGCATCTATAGATAGTCTCACGATGTGAATGTTTTCGTCCGACAGGTGGCAGATGGGATTACTTTGGCTCTAAGCAATTGCGATTAAACAATTGTTTTGTCCCATCTATAAGGAGTTGAGATGTCTGAAAAGGTTTCGCAGCCTACTGCGTCTAATAAGACCAGCCGACAGTCATGGGGGACACAATACGGATTCCTGATTGCGGCGATTGGTTCTGCGATCGGGTTGGGAAATATTTGGCGTTTCCCCGGTGTTGCCTATCAAAATGGCGGCGGTGCGTTCATAGTTCCCTATCTGATCGCCCTAGTGGCTATCGGGCTGCCGATGTTAATGCTGGATTACGCCATCGGACATAAGTTTCGCGGTTCCCCGCCACTGGCGCTAGCCCGGGTTAACCGGCGCACCGAAGCAGTAGGTTGGTGGCAAGTCGGTGTATGTTTCTTTATCGTCGTCTACTATGCGGCTATTATTGCCTGGGCGCTGCGCTATACCGTGTTTTCCTTTACTCGCGCTTGGGGAAATGATCCGGCGGGATTCTTTTCAGACAAGTTTTTGCAGGCGCAAGACACCACTTCTATTTCGATCACTCCCGTATGGGGCATTGCCTTGCCTTTGATTTTGGTTTGGGTGGTCGCCATTATCCTGATAGCTCTTGGGGTTTCCCGCGGTATCGAATGGATCACCAAAATCTGTATTCCTCTACTGGTGGTGCTGTTTATAGCCATGGTCATCAAAGCGCTAACCTTACCGGGGGCAACCGACGGTTTGAATAAATTCTTTACTCCCGATTGGAGCTCTCTGTGGAATGGGAAAGTGTGGATTGCCGCAGTTGCCCAAATTTTCTACTCTCTGTCAGTAGGGTTCGGGATTATGATGACCTATGCCTCTTACCTGAAGAAACGCTCCAACCTTACCGGCACCGGTCTAGTTGCCGGTTTCGCTAACTCCTCTTTTGAGGTACTGGCCGGGATTGGAGTGTTCGCCACCTTGGGATATATGGCGCATCTACAGGGAACTTCAGTAGACAAACTGGAAAATATTTCCGGAGTATCGCTGTCCTTTATTACTTTCCCGCAAATCATCAACGAAATGCCTGGAGGCGGTATCTTTGGGGCACTTTTCTTTGCCTCGCTAGTGCTGGCCGGGATTACCTCGATGGTTTCCCTAGTACAGGTGGTAGCCGGGGCATTCCAAGACAAGATTGGGTGGACTTCAAAACGAGCCTCGTTGATTATCGGGGTTGTCCTGGCGGTGGTTTCGGTGTTCTTCTTTGGAACTACCACCGGGCTCGCTGCCTTGGATACGGTTGATAACTACATCAACACCATCGGAGTGGTGGGGGCGGCGCTCTCGCTCTGCGTGATCGTCACGGTAATTACTCCTTCGCTGCGAACCCTGCGGATTCACCTGAACGTTACCTCCGCGGTGAAAGCCGGTAAATGGTGGGAGGGACTCATCGGGTTCGTAATCCCGGTGCTATTGGTCTTTATGCTGGTACCTAATCTGATAGATCTGATTTCCCACGGTTATGGTGATTATCCGCGCTGGTGGACTAATACCTTCGGTTGGGGAATGCTGGGGATTCTCTTGGTGTTCTCACTGATAATGCCTCGTTTGAAGTGGCATAAGAGCGCCGAGATATCGCCTTCATTTGATTTAGAAAATGTGGATTGGAACAAGGAGGAAGACTAGCTATGACCGGGGAAGCAATACTGATGATGCTGGTCGCCATCTTGGTTATCTGGGGTGGCCTAGTGGGATCCGTGGTGGCACTACGCCGTATGGATCCGCCTTTTCAAAAAGGAGAAAACTACTCGGAAACTAACTTTCACCCCCATCCGGGTCTTACCGAAGCTGACTTTGTAGAAAAGGAAGTGAAAGAGACCGCGGAGGCCGGGCAGGCCAGCGAAGGATAGTAAACACCATTTCACTTGGGGTTTGGTCCCCATGGGGGCGCAGGTGAGGCTAGCTCACCTGCGCCCCCATTCATTTTCTGAGCACCGCGGCGTTTCAAAACTGGTGCTACAAATACGGATTTTTATGGCATACCCGCCGGCTATTGGGATAAAGATATTTGCTGATAGACCGGCGGTTTACCCGGTGGGCTTCCCCGCGGACATCGGAATGTGCAGGCAGCGAATTAGCTAACGCTGCTGGGAGAAGTAGCCCTATCAGGTATTGCCGCTAATGCCTGGCTGACTGCGTAACAAGCAACCGCCCCCGCGGCGGCCACATTCAAAGAATCTACTCCATGACTAAGCGGAATTTTCACTAGCTGGTCACACTGGTTCAGCGCCGGCGTGCTCATGCCCGGCCCCTCCGTACCCAGTACTAACGCTACTTTCGGTTTCAGTCCTTGCGCGACCTCACCCTGCAAGGAAGCGCAAAAATCGGGCAGGGAAATCGCCTGGTCAGATAACGCTAGTCCCGCTATAGTAAATCCGCGTTGTTTCAGGGCAGAAGTATCGGGCCATTCATCAATCCGGGTCCAAGGTAGCGAAAACACAGTTCCCATGGAAACCCTCACTGCTCTCCGATAGAGCGGGTCAGCGCAATGAGGACTGGTCAAAATAGCGTCAAACCCCATCGCGGCGGCCGAGCGAATCGCGGCGCCGACATTAGTATGGTCTACCAGATTTTCCAAGATCAACACAGCTCGCGCCCCCTCCAATACCGTTCCCAGCTCCGGTAGAGCAGGACGCTCCATGGCGGCAATAGCACCGCGATGCATACTGAAGCCAGTAAGGCGGACTATCTGCTTATCTTCAGCCACAAAAATAGGGATGTCGCTAGCGCGATCTCCCAAGGTCTCCTGCAAGCGATCCAACCACTGCTCACCGATTAGTACCGAGCGAGGCCGATGTCCGGCAGCAAGCGCCCGGGAAATCACTGAGAAGCTTTCTGCTAAATACAGGCCGTGTTTGGCCTCTAAACTCTTGCGCAGGTTCACATCTTTCAACTGGGTAAAATCACGTATCCGAGGATCTGATAAATCTGCAAGCGGAATCAACACGCTACTAGTTTAGAGCCTTGAATCCGTCAGAAAGATTTCCACATTTTGTCAGCCCGATAAGTTTTCCTGGTCTGGTTATGTCTTATTTACATCCGTATTAAGGTTCGCGCCAAAGTTGTTTTCAGTAACCAACTAGCAAGGAGTAACCATGACCACCACCTCGTCACCGACCCGAAAATCCGAAAAAACGGTTCTGGGGGAACGCTTGAAAGGATCCGATTTTTTCGCCCTGTCTACCCCGGAATTCTTGGGAGAGGACGGTGACAAGATTCTCCTAGACATGTTGGATGACGACCCCGATCTGCCCTCCGGCCTCTACGGCCCACTCGGTTGGTTAGCTGAAACCAAGATTCCAGAAATCCTAAAAAACTATTTAGCTACCGGGCAGGGAATCGGAGACTACCAGCGTTTTCACGGTTTAGATGCCGAGGGCGCAAGTAAGTTACGATCAGCACTTCCTCGAGTCGCGTTAGCCGATAGGCAAAACGATGCCCCTACTTTGCTAGCTTTCTTGAATGCCTGCATTGCCAATCCGGGGCGGGTTTATCTTTCAGGATATATGATCGGCTCTTCTCGCTGGGACGAGCGCGTTAGTGTCGACACCATGTTTGTAGTTGAAGCTTTAGCCGAAGGAGCGAGCGAGCCGGCTTGCCAGCAGAAGCGAAAAATCTGGCAAACCTACCAGAAAAAACTAGCTTTAGGGAAAGCTTGTGCTCCCGATGAACTCTATAGCGCGGATCCACGGTGGGCTCATCCTGGCTGGTGCCTGTGGTGGGACTAGTCCTCAAAACCGTCAAAGTAAGCAAAGGGAAAGCAACTAGCCCGGCTACCCGAAAGTAGAGGCGTCAGCTTTTCAGTACAATTGAAAGCGTGCTGTACCGATTTTTATACAAACACTTGATTACGCGCTTCGATGCCGAAAAATGTCATAACGCCACAATGAAAGCCCTGTATCTCATCTCTCGGGTTCCCGGTCTAACCGGGTTGATCAGGATATTTTTCTCCGGATCAGTAGGAACCTTGAAAGGCGGTTGGGTAGGCGATGAGCGGGGATTGAAATCCCTAGCCAGACCCGTTCCCGGATATTTGGGGCTAGCAGCGGGAATGGACAAAGATGCCTTAGCTCCGCTGCAGTTTGGAGCGTTCGGATTCGCATTCGTTGAGGTAGGGACAGTAACTCCGCGTCCCCAACCCGGAAACGATAAGCCGCGCCTGTGGAGGATATTACCGCTGCGGGCAGTGCGGAACCGGATGGGTTTCAATAATCAGGGCGCCCGGGAAACGGCGCATCGCCTGCAGAAGCTCAGAAGTAGCGCGGCAGGTAGATCCCTCATTTTGGGGGTAAATCTAGGGAAGAATAAGACTACCGATCTGACTGATGCAGCCGAAGATTACCGTTTCAGTGCGCGGCAACTGGCAAAATATGCGGACTATCTAGTGATTAACGTTTCTTCTCCCAATACGCCGGGGCTTCGTAGCCTGCAGGCCAGCGAGCAGCTACGGCAGATCGGGCAAGCTGTAATTGCTGCGGGACGGCAAAGTGCTGGCAGAGAAGTTCCGGTGCTGGTAAAGCTGGCTCCTGATTTAGGGGATGATCAGTTAAAAGAACTAGCGAAAATCGTTAAAGAAGTGGGACTGGCGGGCGTGATTGCCACTAACACCACTATCAATCACGACTTTGGGGAGGGCGGGCTCTCAGGCCCACCCTTAAAAGAACGTGCCCTGGAAGTGGTGCGTTTATTGCGCCAGGAACTGGGAGATAACTACCTGATTATCGGGTGCGGTGGAATTGAGGACGAGGCCAGTGCCCGTCAGTTCCTGGACGCGGGAGCTGACTTACTAGAGGCGTTTACCGCCATGATCTATCAAGGACCCTCCTTTGCTGGCAAGCTTAATAAACAGCTTTCTGGAGAGCTTCCCGCGCTGCCGCTGCGGAAAACCCGTTAGATACGAGAACGCATATAGGCGCGAATATCACCAGCGTATTCACTAATATCGGGACGCGGACCGCGCGGGCCAGAAGGGCGCGGCCGGCGCATTCTGCGCGGACTTGCCAGGCGCATCAGAATATAACGCCCGTTTCCTTTCTTTACCCGTTTATCCCCCTCGGTAACCCCAAGGAGTGCCCGATTAATAATCATGGTGGTGATCACGGCTTCGATAATCGCCAATAGCAGTAAGGCCCACATCGAAAAGAGCAAAATCGCGTTCAACTGTTGGTTGCGAGAAAACGCGATCGAAAGGATTAGGAAGGCTAGCACTATCGGCATGAATAGCTCGCCGATAGCAAAACGGGAATCTACAAAATCGCGAATATAACGGCGCACCGGGCCTTGGTCATTATAGGGAAGGTAACGTTCATCTCCCTTGCCATCCAAGGCGGCCTGCTGTTTCTTGTAGAGCTTATCGCGCTGCTCGCGGCGACGCTTGCGGGCTTCTTTCTTGTCTACAATCAGGGGTCGGCGATTCTTTGCCTCCGCATCTTTACGTTTTGGGGTAGGACGGCCTTTGCCCTCTCCCTTATTGAGCGGAGCCTCAATCTCTTCATCTTTGTTACGTCCAAAAAGTTTCACCTGTCCAGGTTATCGGCCGAGGACGGGCAGGGGAAATCTGTCCTAGCGTACGGGGCTAGTTTGCCGGTAGCGACTATCCTTTCCCTAAGGCGGGCGTATCGGGGTAACCTGGCAAGCATGAGTGATATTTCGGAATATAAAGCGGCTACTAACCGTATTTTTGATGAAGTTAAAAACGAGCTAAGCAAACTGGTAGCGATTCCGTCAGTTTCTTCTACATCCTGCGCGGAAGTAGAAAAATCTGCCGGTCACCTGGCGCAGTTATTTTCAAACCTGGGGATGGAAACGGAAGTAAAAACCGCGCCCACCCCCACTGGCGAGGAAGGAATGCCGGCAGTTATTGCCCGCAAAATAGTAGATCCGCAAGCTAAAACAGTCTTGCTTTATGCTCACCATGATGTACAACCGGCCGGCCCGGTCGAGCGCTGGAATACCGAGCCCTTTGTGGCTACCGAAAAGAATGGTCGCCTGTATGGGCGCGGTACCTCAGATGATGGGGCGGGAGTCATGGTGCATTACGGCACGCTCCTAGCTTTGGCGGATAACTGCCCGGTTAACGTAACTTGCTTTATTGAGGGCGAGGAAGAAATCGGCTCGCCCTCGTTCCGGAATTTTATTGAAAAATATCGGGAAGACTTAGCTGCTGACGCCATTATTGTTTGCGACTCCGATAACTGGCGGGTGGGGGAACCGGCTCTGACCGCAACATTGCGCGGAGTTGCCAGTATGGATGTGAAAGTTAAAGTAATGGAAACTGCCCTCCATTCGGGAGCTTTTGGAGGCCCGGTGTTAGATGCAGTCACGGTTGCCAGCCTTTTACTCGCGAAATGCTTTAATCTAGACGGCAGTTTGGCAGTACCCGGGCTAGGCGGCTCTACCAGTGCTGATGTTCATTATCCGGAAGATCTTTTCAAAGCGGATGCCGGGGTAGTAGATAGCTATAAGCTGGCTGGAAAGGGGGATGTGGCCGCGCGTCTTTGGAACCAACCGGCACTTTGCGTTATCGGTTGGGATCAGCGTTCCCGCGCCGAAAGCGCTAATGCTCTGGTGCCGGAAACCTGTTTGCGGCTTTCCTTACGCACTGCTCCGGGAACCGATAGCGCCGAATGCGCCCAAGCATTAAGCAGATTTCTGAAAGAAAATGTCCCCTTCGGAGCGGAAGTAGAAACCGAGATTCTTGAATGCGGTCCGTCTTATCAAGCCCAATCATCGGTGGCCGAAAAAGATATGAAATGGGCTCTATCTGCCGCTTGGGATAAGGACGCGGTAGATATTGGGTGCGGGGGAGCGATCCCGATGACCGCTGACCTGGCACAGGTTTTCCCGCAGGCCGACATCTTAATCACCGGGGTGGAAGACCCCGCCACTAACGCGCATTCAGAAAATGAATCCCAGGATTTAGGCGACCTGAAAAATGCTATTACCGCCGAGGCGCTGTTCCTGGCTCGTTTAGGCGGAAAGATTTAAGTGCAGATACTTCTGGCAACAGCCAGCACGCCGCCGACCAGCGCCCGCGAAGGGGGGCAAGCCTTTAAGACCGGATGGTTAAAGCATCAAAGCCGCGACCAGCTGCAGGTTGTCCCCTATTCGTGGGCGTATCCGGAAGTGGCCGCTAGCTATCCGCTAGAGGATTTATTCTCGGCAACCAGCGATCCGGTTAAGGCAGGAAAGCGTCTACCGGAGCTGCTTAAAGCGGGTAAAGGCCTCTATCTGCCAGCTGTCGGCGGGACACAAAACCTGCAAAGTGAATATTCGCCACCGGGGGCGCTGCCTACCCGGGATCTAGAGGTTTTACCGGAGTTTCCTCGCCAATTCTTAGCGGGAGTGGCGGCCGCTTACGGCGCGGGGCAAATGGGTCCACAGGTTTGGGAATCTTTAGGGCGTGACCTGGCCGGGACGCTAGTAGTCACCGGCAGCCAGAAACCGTTACTATCAGCTTCCGGGGTGCTAGCTCAGATCGCCAAAATTAGCCCGAAGATCGCGCAACAAACTAAAGAAAACTGGGAGGGCGTGCTTAAAGAAGCCGAAAAATACGGTCGCCGTCGTTACCTTGGAATCACTGATTTATCGGGCATTAAATCTGCCCCGGGTACCCAAATAGGGACTCTGCCCGCAGGAGGATGCGCTTGGGGATTGGGGGAATTATTAGGTAGGCTGGGCGCCCGTCTGGACTTTGCAGCAGACTTCCTGGATGAACAAACCAGGCTGCCGCAAGTATTAGAAACCACAGATTTGCTAGTGGCGAATACTGAAGAGCTATCCCCCTGGAATCTTTCCTCCTCCCCGTTGGAACATTTATGCGATCTCGCTAACCGTTTCGGGGTGCCGATAGTGGTGGTTACCAGTGAAAATAATCTTAGTAGAGGCGAGGTTGCGGAGCGGGGAATAGATGGTGTCTACCAATTCCCTACCGATATTGCCGGTATGGAGGCGGCCGGACTTCGCTTAGCGCGTACCTGGTCGCAATAGCCACTAGGGCTACCTTGGACTAGGCTAAGGACTAACTTAGTTCATCTAGGAAATTTTGAGGAACAGATATGAGTGAACAACAGGCTGAACAGACAGCTACCCACAAAGTAACTTTGACCGATGCCGCCACTGAAAAAGTGAAATCACTGCTAGACCAGGAAGGCCGCGATGACTTGCGTCTGAGGATAGCGGTGCAGCCGGGAGGATGCTCGGGACTGATCTATCAGCTTTATTTCGATGAACGTCTCCTAGACGGCGACGCAGTGGTCGAGTTCGCTCCCGGGGTAGAGGTAGTGGTAGATAAAATGTCCAATCCCTACCTGGAGGGAGCCTCGATTGATTTTTCCGACACGATTGAACGCCAAGGCTTCACGATTGATAATCCGAACGCGGTAGGTTCTTGCGCCTGCGGCCAATCGTTCCACTAAAAACAGTTAGGATCAGGCTGTGAAACGTAGACTTTCTTCTTCTGTTGCTGCTATCGCCCTGTTAGGTGGGTTATTAGGTGCGGGTCTCACCGCCTGTAGTAGCGACGGTTCCTTCTCAGATTTCGGAGTAAAAGTTGAGGGCGAATACGGGAAAGCCCCCACCGTTAGTGCGGGAGAGGGAACCGCGCCTAAAGATTTGAAAGTTGGCACCGTTAAAGCTGGTGAGGGCGAGGCCTGCGGGGCAGACGCAGTGCTGAAGGTTAACTATCACGGCCAGTTGTGGGACGGGAAGAAATTTGATTCCAGTTTCGACCGGGGAAATCCTGCTGTTTTCTCGTTAAAACAGGTAGTTCCCGGCTGGGGACAGGGACTTAAAGAAGCCAAACCGGGATCGCGTACCCTACTGGTGATTCCTCCTGAATTGGGTTACGGGGATCAGGCAACTGGCGATATTCCCGCTGGATCTACCCTGGTATTCGTGGTGGATACTCTGAAATGTTTCTCTGCCTCTCAGATGAAGAAAGGCGAAGAGCAGCTGGAGCACGCCAAACCGACCGGAAAGAATCTCACCGGCCTAGAAGTTAACGGGAAATTGGGGAAGAAACCAGCATTGAAAGTTAACGCTGATCAGCTCGCCAAAGACCGTGCCGTGAGCGTGCTTGCTACCGGAACCGGAACCCCGCTAAAAGCCGATGACGTGGTAATTGTGCATCAAAGTTGGTTAGACCAGCAAGGAAAGACTGTATCCACCTGGGATAGCAAAACCCCGATGCCGCTGCAGGGCGAAAAAACTCTGGCAGAGTTAGGTCTGGACAAGGAATTAACTGGTAAAAACGTCGGCTCCCGTCTAGCTTTAAGTTCGATGCAAAACGGCCAGGCGGTAGCGTTTGTAATGGATATCGTGGGCACCCTCTAAAAACTGGATAGGTGAGCCATGCACGATAGTAGCGTTTCCTCCATACCGATGCGGATGCGGTTAGCTCGGATAATAGTCCTGGCGTTGGTCGCTGTCTTAGGGCTATCCCTACTTTCTGGATGCTCAGCTACCGCTTCCGACGCCTCGGCTCCCCAGGTAAAAGGGAAATTCCCAGCCGTAACGGGGGAGTTAGGACAAGCTCCCCAGATGGAAGCCGGTTCGGGGAAAGCACCAGCCAGTTTACAGGTACGGGTACTATACGAGGGAGAGGGGCGGAGCGTCACCGCTAAAGACCAAGTACTCATGGATACTTTAGGTAACCTGTGGGACGGCAAGACCGTGATGAGTACCTTCCGAGTCGGTGACTCCGCCCAAGGATACGCGATGAGTGAGGTTATCCCTGGCTGGAAACAGGCTTTAATCGGCAAGAAGCTCGGTTCCCGGATACAGATCACAGTTCCCCCGCGACTGGGATTCCAAGGTGAAGCCGCGAAACGTATTCCCCCCAACTCCACTATGGTGTTTGTGATCGACTTGATTAGTGCCATGGATTTAAGTAATGTTTCGGCGCTAAAACAGGTCAAGAAAATAGATAAATCTTTTGACAAATTACCTAAAGGGTTAAAGATTAGCGGATCCCCTGGTACCCAGCCGCAGGTAACTATCGATCCTGCGCTGCCTGCCCCGAAAACGAAACAGGTAATAATGCTGTATCAAGGCAAAGGATCGAATCTGGAGCCAGATGATTTCCCCGGGGTGCATTTGACTGCCGCCACCTTCGAGCAAGGTAAATGGTCAAAGGTGTCCAGTTCGTGGCCCAGCGGCAAAATGGTTTCTACTCCCTCCACTGTGCAGACTACCCCGCAGTTCCTGGGGGTTCCGGTCGGCTCGCGCATGGTGATGTTAGAGCCTGCCGAGGGTGAGCGCCAAGGGGCAAAAGCGCATCCGGCGCGCATCGCTATTTACGACATTGGTGCCAAGCAAAACAGCACCCGCCTCGGGTGACAGGTTAAATCCGATTGCAAAATCCGGGTCTGGCTCGGTAAAAACACTCCGGGGCCCCGCTTTCCTCGCTTCAGCGAGGATAGGAAGTTGATACCGGAGGCTAAAAAGCTCTGTTTCCGACTAAAAAAGGTAGTGGCGGATTGCGTGTCCCTCTCGTATCTTTTACCGGCCGCGACCCTAATCTGAAATCGTCTTAGTGCGCGGGAGAAAAGTTTTTCCTCCTGCCCAAAATCTAAAAAGGCGTTACCTTTTTAGATTTACGCCCGCCTAGCCTACTCGGATAAAACTTCTCCCTGCACTTCCCGGGATCCTAGTTGGGTTCTAGAGGTGGGTGTCGGTTATTTAAGGCAACGAGCGGATATTAGAGTGCTAGTTGCCGTAAGCGCGATGAAAAGAGACGTAGATGCCCCTAGATTGTGGGCTATGGGGCTGAAAAAGGGGATTGCGAAAGCTAGGAGGCCGGTAGAAAAAGCTAAAACTGGATCCTGATTTTTTCTTGCTTTACTGGTGGAAGTCTTAATGAAACGAGCGAATTGAATTCCCGCGAAAATGGCGCCCGCTAGGTTAGCGATTACGCTTACGATTTCATAAACCAACTCAGCGACCTTTCCCATGGCGATGCCGGATTCTTAGATATAAAAAGCCTAGCTTTATCTTACGGGTAAGTAGATCCTAATTTGTACCGGGAACTCATAGGTACGTGGGGGAGCGGGTTGCCCGAGTAGGTGCGGTGGGCATAAAAATTCGGGAAGCGCTCGTGCGCTCCCCGAATTTTTGGGCGGGAGGGGAAATCGCTCCCCCGCGTTAGCTGTTAGGCCAGGTTGATTAGGGATTTAAAGTTCTTTTCAGCGTTTTCGAAACGAGCAGCAACGTTTTCCCAGTTAACTACGTTCCACCAAGCCTTTACATAGTCGGCTTTCACATTCTGGTAGTCCAGGTAGAAAGCGTGTTCCCACATATCTAACATCAGCAGCGGAGTTACCCCGACAGGTACGTTTCCTTGCTGATCGAAGAGCTGGAAAATGATAAGGCGAGAAGAAATAGAATCCCAAGCCAAAACTGCCCAGCCGGAACCTTGTAGACCGGTGGCGGCTGCCGAGAAATGCTTCTTGAAAGCCTCAAAGGAACCGAAGTTCTCGGTGATCGCTGCAGCTAGTTCGCCTTCGGGTTCCCCGCCGCAATCCGGTCCCATATTGGTCCAGAAAACCGAGTGGTTGGTGTGCCCACCCAGGTTGAAAGCTAAATCTTTCGAGAACTGGTTGACTGCTGCCAGATCGCCGGCTTCACGGGCAGCCGCAAGTTTTTCTAGGGCGGCATTTGCCCCGTTTACATAGGTGTTGTGGTGCTTGTCATGGTGTAGTTCCATGATTTTGCCAGAAATGTGCGGTTCTAAAGCAGCGTAGTCGTAGGGCAGTTCTGGAAGCGTGTACTTCTCCATATAAATGGATCTCCTTTGTAGTTTGCGAGTCCGCCCAGCCTCCCTCCGGCTGAGTGGTGTCTCCCCCTAGTCTAGGTGCTAAGTCCTATAATTGCAGCCCTAAGAAATAAGCTGGAAGCTTAACAACGTCTTTCATGGCCGCACTCCTAGGGAATTTACCCGAATCCATCCCCAGCCCTACTCTTGGATCCAAAGAGCGCCATAGTCGGTTACAATGAGAGCCAAAAGTACTTGCAAGCGTTTACTTAAGGAAGAAGAACATGGCGGAAGCGGAAAAGAATCTGCAGATTTTGTTATATAGCGATGACCGTGAGGTGCGGCGGCAAGTAATCAATTCCGTGGGAATCAAGCCGGCTGCGGATCTACCCAAAATAACTTGGGATGAGACCGCTACCGCTACTATTACCCGAGATAAAGTGCATAACAATCGCTATGATCTGCTAATCCTTGACGGGGAAGCTACCAAGATCTCTGGTATTTCGGTCGCGAAAACCCTGCATGAGGAGGAAAACGATCTTCCGCCTATCCTGGTTTTGACTGCTCGCCAACAAGATGAATGGCTGGTCGGTTGGGCAGGCGCCAATTCAGTCGAGCGCCCCCTGACCCCACTTAAGCTGCAAGAAGCTGTCGCTGCGGCGCTGCGTTAAGCAAACCGGGAAAGCCGGGGCAGCTAATAGTAACTAGTTCCCCGCGATAGCCTCAGCGCCGGAAAGAAAATGGTTGTTGGGCTTGCGCTAGTTTTTGTCGCAGCTGGCTGCGGGCTAGCATTCCTGACACCGGGCATACCAGTTCCGTGGAATCCGATATTTGTACAATCCGGGTTCCGGGTTGGTAAAGCTGCTGCGCTAAAATATGCAGCTGTTCCCATAGCATCCCCTGGGCGAGGAAGCGCGGGGCAGTAACCGGGAAAACTTCCGCCAAAGTCGCGATAGTTTTCTCTATCGCAATTTTTGGAGCATTAGCACAGGTAAACGCGGTTCCTACTATTTTTCCGTAGGCGAGGGCGAGGTATACCCAGCCGTGATGGGGCGCCGGCAGGGCAACAATAAGCTTTTCCGCCGCCAGTATCGGGAATAGTAGTTCTCGTTCGGCTCCTACCCGCAAGAGGGCGGAAAGCTGCTGACGAATCACCACGGCTTGCTCGTATTCTTGACGCTCAGCCAGATCCTGAACCTTTTCTAGCAAGCCAGTTACCGCTTTTTGCTCAGCATCAATTCTATTGGCGGCAATCTGTTGGCAGTGTTGACGATAGTTTTCTTGGTTTTGTAGCTGGCAGGGAGCCCGACAGGTTCCCAATTGTTCCAAATAGCAGGAAGTTCCGGGATTACCCGCCGAAATCTCCTGGGTGCAGGTGCGCAGATTCCATTTCTGAGCCAGTACCCGGCGGACTGTTTCCGCACTTTTCCGAGTAGGAAAAGGTCCGATAGTTCGGGAGGAGTTTTTCCGCTCTACCCGTTTTGAAAGCTTCAGGCGCGTAAACTCATCGCCCGTTAGTTCCAGTAACCAGTATTTATCCGGGTGGGTGCTGGCACGGTTAAAAGGTGGGTTGTAATGGGCGATCAGCTCTAGTTCTTTTAAGCGCGCCAAGAGGACGTGGGGAAAACAAATATGTTGAATCCGGCGAGTGGCGGCAAGCATCTCCCGCATCTGCCGGCGTTTTTCGCTTAGAGTGGTGTAACTGCCTACTCGGGTTCGCAGATTGGAAGCCGAGCCCACATAGAGTGGTTTTCCGTCAGCGTCCTCAAAAATATAGACTCCTGGACGCGCAGGCAGGTCGGCGCCCAGCACCCGTTTTGCCCGGATCTGCCGGGGAACTTTTTGTAATAGGCGAAAATCTTGGGTGTGGGTTAAACCCGCTCCCTGTCCCAGATCTAGTAGCCCTTGCAGTACGGTCACTGTGGCGAGCACATCATCTAGGGCACGGTGGGTGGGTTTATCGGCTCCAAAATAGCTGGCGAGGGTAGCTAGGCGGTGATTGGCGACGAAGGGACGTGGCAGGAGCAGTCGGGCAATAGCCAAGGTGTCGACGGTGAGGGCGTCTGGTAGGGGATTGTCTAACTGTTCAGCAGCGCGGCGTAAGAACCCGGTATCAAAACTCGCGTTATGAGCTACTAGGGCGTTTACTGGGGGACAGTTGGGGTGATCTTCCCTCCAAAATGCCAGGAAACGCGAAAAAACCTCTTCTAGAGGGTCTGCGCTAAGCACCATTGAGTTGGTGATCCCGGTCAGCGCCACGATTTTTGGAGGAATCGGACGGCGGGTTTGCACTAGCGAACGAAAAGTTCCGCACAGCTGACGCTGATAGTAACGCGCTGCAGCTATTTCGGTGATTTCAGCTCCCGCCCCCATGCCGGTGGTTTCTAGGTCAACCACAAGAAAACAGCAATCCGATAAAGGGGGCCCTAATTGGGAAAACTCTCCTTGCGGGGCAATTTCTCCGCTTGTAGGAACCAAGGTGTCGAGGTGTCTGCGTAGCGCCTGGGAGGGAGGAGCGAGGAATTGGGGGTTCACACCCTCGCCCCATCATCGTCATCCCATTTGTTGGTTAAAGCGCTGCGTCCTCGAGGAAGCAGATATATTAGCAGGCCGCAAAATAAGGCTAAATCCAAGAATCCGAGAGCGTGGAGCCATCCTGGTAGGTCAACTCCCGCGATATAGGTAGCTACCCAGGCTATCAACACTATGACGGTGATCACTAAGAGGCGAACCCCGCCACGTAGGTGGGGGCTAGCAGGCAGCTTCGGGGGGTGAAACTGATCATTTGGCTGTGCCAATTCGTAATCTCGCGGTCCAGGGGCAAAAATACCGGTATCATTTAGCCTAGATGTAATATCCAAAAATTCATCATCTACGCGACGTTGGCTTGGGTTGCGGCGGCGATGCGCCCCCCACTTCTTGGGGAGTTTCATAGTCGACATTCTAGCCGGTCTTTTTAGATCGGTCAGCTAACCCGGGCGGGAAGGAAGCTTACGTGTTTTACCGGATGTTGAAAATATTCTTGGGGCCGATTCTAAAGGTTCTTTACCGACCCTGGATTAAAGGAGCCGAGAAGATTCCTGGTACCGGGCCGGCGATTCTGGCCTCGAATCATCTAGCGGTGATTGATTCTTTCTTTTTGCCGTTAATGATTGACCGGGAAGTAGTTTTCGTGGGGAAAGCCGATTATTTCACCGGTAAAGGCCTAAAAGGCGCTTTCGTTAAGTGGTTTATGACCCAGGTAGGCACGATCCCGATTGATCGTTCCGGGGGAAAGAAGTCCCAGGCCGCCCTGCAAAAAGGATTAGCGCGTTTGCAATCCGGGGAACTGTTTGGGATCTATCCGGAGGGTACCCGCAGTCCTGATGGTCGTCTTTATCGCGGTAAAACCGGGGTGGCGCGGCTGTCGTTACGTTCGGGTGCACCGGTGATTCCCGTGGCCATGATTGGAACCAATATTGCTCAGCCGATCGGTACCCGGATTCCGCGTTTACATCGCATCGGGGTAGTTATCGGTGATCCTCTGGACTTTTCTCGCTATCAGGGTATGGAAGATGACCGTTACGTGTTGCGGGCAATCACTGACGAGATTATGTATTCCTTGATGAGCCTGTCGGGGCAAGAATACGTGGATCTGTATGCTGCTGACGTGAAAAAGGCACTCGCCTCTAAGAAAGATGACGAGGACGCTGTGGCTGCCGAGCCGAAAGTGCAAGCTCCTGGGGGGCGGCAGGCTCCACAAACCGAGGTGCCAGAGCCACCGGAAGATGACGGTAGTTCAGATGAGGATAAAACCGATTCTGCTCCCGCCGCGGATCAGTAAACAGTTTCGGCGCTCAAAAGCAGCAGTTTTAACTAAGCGTAGTTAGCTTCATCTCCAGTTAGAGGACTACTAGCGGTTTACGGGTGTCGCCTAGTCTGGCGCGCTCCCCGCCTCTTTTCTTGCTCAAATGCGCGAAGCTCTTCGCGTCCTAGAGCCGGGTGCGCCTTATCGACTAGACTATTAGCTGACAGAGCCGATAATGGCCAAGCAACTCTTTTGGAGGAAATATGACGATTAAACGTGTGGCACTGCTAACTGCGGGCGGATTCGCGCCCTGTCTCTCATCAGCGGTTGGTGGGTTGATCGAACGTTATACTGAGCTGGCTCCGGAAATTGAAATTATTGCTTACAAGTATGGCTATCACGGGCTGCTGTCTAAGAACTTCATTGTGGTAGACGAAGAAGCACGTAAAAATGCTGGTCTATTGCATCAATATGGGGGATCCCCGATTGGTAACTCCCGGGTAAAGCTCACTAACACTGAGGATCTAGTAAAGCGTGGCCTAGTTAAAGAGGGCGCTAACCCGCTAGAGGTCGCAGCCAACCGCCTGGTAGAAGACGGGGTAAATGTGCTGCACACTATCGGTGGGGATGACACTAACACCACCGCAGCGGATTTGGCGCATTACCTGCATGAACACGGATACGAACTGACGGTAGTGGGATTGCCC
>NZ_CABTZZ010000011.1 GCF_902489465.1 uncultured Varibaculum sp.
ATGGTGACGACGAATAATCGATAACTAAGTTGGCGAGGGCGAGATAATCTCGCCCTCGCCTCCTTTAATTTCAGAAAAGAGACCCCAGATGCGTAGATACTTCGACCTGGTAGTGGCGGGAAGTCTGCTTTTCCTGTGCCTATTTTTTGCTCTGATACTACTGTCGGTTTCTGCCACTTCCGACTCCGGATTATTAAGCATGTTTACCGGGTTTCTGGCTCTGATATTCGTTGCTGTAGCTGGCGGATTTCAACTGATTCTTGCTACCTTGCGTCTGATTTTTAAATTAGATGCCCGGCGTTTTTGGGCTCGCGCTAGCCTAATCGCCCTGGTTTTCACCGTCTTTTCCCTCATTTATGCCGCTATCGCCGGCAGTGCCGAAACGGGACTACTGACCTTCGCCCTCGGGATATTCACAGTCCTGGGCGCGGTGCAATGCGCCTGCGCCTGGGCGCTAAGCAACTCCCGAACAAGACAACCGCTCCCTAAAAACCCCACCAGCCAGTAGCAAGGCGGGACACTGTAAAGAAACAAGCAAACCCTATAAAGAGAAAATGCCTGAAAAATACGATTACAAACTGCCGCTTTCAGCCCAAGCGCCTCGCCTGAGTATTAGCGAAGGCGAAACCCTAATTGAAAGATCCATACTGCCCGGCGGTATCCGCTTGATTACCCAACAGGTACCCGCCTCGCCCTCGGTAGTGCTCGGACTTTGGATTCCGGCAGGTTCGCGCGATGAAGACCCGCAGCATTTGGGATCTACTCATTACTTAGAACACCTGCTGTTCAAAGGCTCGGCCACCCGCACCGCGAAGCAAATCTCGCGGGCATTCGATGCTGTGGGGGGAGAACTAAACGCTGCCACCGCTAAAGAATCCACCCACTATTACTGCCGAGTACTCTCCCGTGATCTACCAATGGCGGTAGCAGTACTCACCGAAATGCTGGCGCGCCCCACCTTAGCGGCCCCAGATTTCGAACTGGAACGGGCAGTTATCCTGGACGAACTGGCCATGTCCCAAGATGATCCCCAAGATGTTGGCTACGAAAAGTTCTTGGGCGAACTATTCCCCAGCTCTCCGCTGGGTCTGCCGGTGGGAGGCACCGCCCAAACCGTGGCGGACACCCCCTTAGAAGCAGTGAAAGCCCATCATCAGCGCTGGTATCAGCCCCGCCACCTGGTAGTTGCGGCCGCCGGAGATATTAAGCATGACCACCTGGCACAACTAATATTGGACGCAGCCAGTAAGAACGGTTGGCCCCTGCCTGCGGGCACCGATCCGCAAGTTCCCCAGCGCACCCAGCCAGATCCGGCAGTGCCGGCCAGCGCCGTAGTAGAAAAAACGGTGGAACAGGGGCAAATATTTATCGGAACCCGGTCGCTACCCGCTAATGACCCCCAGCGGGACACGCTTAGTCTGCTGCTCACGGTACTTTCCGGAGGGATGTCTTCCCGGTTATTCCAAGAAATTCGGGAAAAACGAGGCCTGGCCTACTCTACCTATGCCTTTGACTCCGCCTATAGCGATAGTGGATCCTTCGGCCTCTACGCCGGGTGTGCCCCCAATAATTTGGAGCAAGTTGGAGACCTGCTGGTGGCAGAACTAGAAAAACTAGCCGAGCACGGAGTACCCGAAGGTGAACTATCCGAAGCGTTAGGGCAGCTCAGCGGGGGAGTGCTACTGGGAATGGACGATAACCGCGCCCGGATGGCGCGCCTGGGACGCGCAGAAGTAAACGGAGGCCGCTTGCGCACCATCGAACAGTTAAACACTGCCCTGCAAATTGTCAGCAGCGCCCAAATTAGTGAGCTGGCAGCGCAATTTCTCGGCTTACCACAGGTGAAAGTCGTGGTACGCCCGGCGGTGGCATAAGCTGAACGAGTGAGAATAAAGAAACTTTTTCCAGTTATTGCCGCCGCGGCGCTGCTTGTCGCCTGCAGTCCCGCCGCGCAGTCGCCTGGTCCCGAAAAAACTACGACTAACACTAACCCCAAAGTGACCAGTTCGGTTTCGACTACGCCTGCTACCCCGACAGTTTCGCAAACCCCAGAAGTGACCTTCACTCCCAAAGATCACCTGTCGGAAACGCAAAACTCCTTTATCAAACAGGTGATGGAAAAGAACCACTATGATCAGCGTACCGCGGAGATAGTTTTGGGGCCAGTACAATCTCTGTGCGGACTGCTCGATACCAAACAGCCAGATTCGGTGGCAAATAAACAAACTCTGTCCGATATTTATAACAAAGTTGATTCTGCCGAGTTACGGCAAGAATGGTACAACAATCTGCAGATAGCTGGGCAAACCCTGTGTCCAGATAAAGCGCAAATCATTAACGCTAATAAACCCGAGGGTGTGAGTTAAAGTGAGCGAAAAACTGAAAGTCGCCGTGGTCGGAGCCCAGGGGCGTATGGGGCAGTCCGCTTGTCAAGCGATCGCAGACTCTGCAGACTTGCAGCTAGTTGCCCGTTTGGGCAGTAAAGATGCGATCACCTCGCAGACTTTGGCCGGGGCTGAGGTCGCAGTAGAGTTCACTATTCCGAGCGCCAGTTTTGCCAATACTTCCGCGATTTTGCGCTCCGGCGCCCATGCGGTAGTCGGTACCTCGGGGTGGGACGAGGACGCACAGGCAAAAATCCAGGAAGTGGCGCGCGAAACTGGGCGTAACGTATTGATTGCACCTAACTTTGCGCTTTCCGCAGTACTGGTGATGGCTTTTTCTCGCTTGGCAGCGCCTTTCTTCACTTCCGCCGAAATCGTGGAGACTCATCATCCGAAAAAATTGGATGCCCCGAGCGGGACAGCGCTAGCAACCGCCCAGCAAATGGCGGCGGCTCGCAAGCAAGCCGATATTCCACCAGCCCCCGATGCCACCACCACCGATCCCGAGGGTGCACGCGGTATGAAAGTGGGGGATGTGGGGATCCACTCGCTGCGGATGCTAGGGGCTAACGCGCACCAAGAAGTGCTCCTTTCTAACCTGGGGGAACAGCTACGACTGCGCACTGACTGTTTTGATCGCTCCTCCTTTATGCCGGGAGTGCTGTTGGCCGTCCGTAAAGTTGCCACCGCGGCTCCCCTGACAGTGGGGCTGGATAAGCTCATGGATTTAGGGATCTAAAGTGAATACTCCTCCTGCCGAAGAAACAGTCCGCTTAGCGAAAAGTGAAGATTTACCTGACTGGGGACGGATTCAGGCACAGGCCATGCAAGCCGATCTACAGTCCCATCTGGGACAAATCGGTCCGCAAACCCTAGCACTTATCGACCCGGAGCAGATCACGCGAGCCTGGCAGCAGGCGTTATTTAGCCCGCCCTCGCCAAAACATCACCTGCTCACCGCGATAAATAAAGGACAGGTAGTGGGGATGGCGGCGATTGCCCCGGCGCCGCAAATGCTGGTGCAACCCAAACAATCCCCGCTCGCCGAAAAAAATGCTGATGCCGAAATCGTGGCTCTCGAGGTCACCGATTGGGAGAATAACCTGAACGCTGCCTCTCGCCTGGTAAATGCGGTTGGCGATATATTGCGAATGTCAGGGGCGAGCCGGCTGCAGATCTGGCTCGCGGCCGGAGCTACCGAAAAAATCCGGTTCTTCAACGAATGTGGGTTCGCCCCTGCTGGGTTGCGCCAAGGCCTAAAAGTAGGGCACGAATCCATGGTGCAGCATCTGTGGTTTACTGACCTCTAGACCCCTTGCGCCCGCTTTTTGGACGAAAGAAAAATCGCCAAGGGGGGTGGGTAGAGTGGGGACATGAGCAACGCAGAGTGTACTTATCGGCTTCCCGCACCGGTTGGGGTAGCAATGGTGACCCCCTTCCAACCAGACGGCTCCGTAGACTATGACGCCGCCGCCAACCTAGCTAAACACCTGGTAGATCAAGGAATCGATCACCTGGTACTTTCGGGTACCACCGGGGAATCGCCTACTACTCACCTGGATGAAAAAGAACAGTTAATAAAGGTAGTTCGCCAAGCGGTAGGCGAAGACCTCTACATTACTGCCGGCGCGGGATCAAACGACACTGAACATTCGGTGCGGATGGCACGCAGCGCCCAGGAGGCCGGGGCTGACGCGATCCTAGTGGTAAGCCCCTACTATTCCCGTCCCTCCCAAGAGGGAATGTATCAACACTTTGCTAAAGTGGCTGGTCAAACAGACCTGCCAGTTATGCTTTACGATATTCCCGGACGTACCGGGGTAGCCATCGGCGATGAGCTACTGATGCGCCTAGCGCAGATCGACAACATCGTGGCGGTAAAAGATGCTACCGGCAAAGTGGAAGTCGGGGCGCGGCGCATTAATGAAACCGGTTTGGCTTTCTATTCCGGCGACGATGGCCTCAATTATTCCTGGCTCACCCATGGCGCGGTGGGGGTAATCAGCGTGGTCGCTCACGTCGCCGCTCCCAGCTACCGCAAAATGGTGCAGCTGGTAGAAAACGGAGACTACCAGGGGGCTCTGCAGATATCCCTAGAGCTAGAACCCTTGGTGAAAGCATTAATGGGAGGGGGGCAAGGCGCCGTAATGGCCAAGCACGCCCTCGCCGAACAGAAAGCTATTCCTACCGCTACTTTGCGCCTGCCATTAGCTCCCGCCAGCGAAGAGGAGATCGCCCAGCTGCGCGCCGCCCTGGAACGTTTCGAACTGCTTTAGAAAGGCTCGCGGTGTACTGGCGGTTTTGATCGTGAAACCGGCTCTATTAATCGGCCTAGAGCACCAAGGGCGCCTGCCAGTGGAGATTGGCCTTAAAGACCTGCCTAGAAGAACTAATCGCGCCCCCGTGAGCGCGGAAGTTTGCTATAGACGGGTAAAATCGGAACAATTAGACACGTGAATCCGCTTTATCCTGAACTTTCTTTTCCGCCGAAGCTAAAATCCGACACCATCCGGGTAGTTCCCCTGGGAGGCCTGGGGGAAGTCGGACGGAACATGACCGTAATCGAGCTTAACGGCAAAATCCTGATTGTCGATTGTGGGGTGCTCTTCCCCGAAGAAATCCAACCGGGAGTGGATCTGATTCTCCCCGACTTTTCATATTTACACGGACGTATGGATCAGGTCGTAGGATTGGTACTCACCCATGGTCATGAAGACCATATTGGGGCGGTACCCTATCTGATGCGTCTACGCGAAGATATTCCCATTTATGGCTCCCAACTCACCTTAGATTTTCTGCGTCCCAAATTGGAAGAGCATCGACTCCCGGCAACGCATCTGCACCAGGTACGCGAGCGGGAGCGCATTGAGCTAGATATTTTTTCTTGCGAGTTTTTGGCGGTCACCCACTCGATACCCGATGCCCTAGCGGTAATGGTCCGTACCAAAGCTGGAAACCTGCTGGTTACCGGCGACTACAAAATGGATCAACTTCCGCTCGATAAACGAATCACCGACCTGCGTGCCTTTGCGCGCATGGGAGAAGAGGGCGTTGACCTGTTCCTAGTGGACTCCACCAATGCGGAAGTGCCCGGTTTTATTGCCCCGGAAAGAAAAATCGGTCCGGTAATCCGCCAGGTACTGTCCGAATCTACTGGGCAAGTAATCGTAGCTTCCTTCGCCTCCCATGTGCACCGCGTGCAACAGGTGCTGGACGCTGCCCGCGCAGTCGGGCGCAAAGTGTGCCTGTCAGGGCGCTCAATGGAACGTAATATGAACATTGCGGCGCAGGCTGGCTACCTGGATCTAGATCCGGAAGTGGTAGCGCGCGCGGATGAGCTCAAGCGGCTACCCCCGGAAAAACGAGTGTGGATGGTCACCGGTTCCCAAGGTGAACCCATGGCCGCGCTCTCGCGGATTGCACAAGGTGAACATCGCCTAGTGTCCCTGGAGCCAGAAGATACCGTGCTGCTGGCCTCCTCGCTGATCCCGGGAAATGAAAACTCGGTGTACCGGGTCATTAACGCACTGATGCGCCAAGGCGCCAATGTAGTACATAAAGGTAACCGCGCGGTTCACGTTTCCGGACACGCCGCGGAAGGGGAACTGCTCTACACCTACAACATTGTCCAACCCAAGAACGTGATGCCGATTCACGGAGAAATCCGACATTTGATTGCCAATGGACGGATCGCCCAATCCACCGGGGTGCCGGAAGAAAATGTGGCTTTAGCCGAGGACGGGGTAGTAGTCGACCTCAAAGATGGGCAAGCGCGCGTAGTGGGGCAAGTCGATTGCGAATACGTCTATGTTGACGGCGGATCCATTGGAGAAATCGATGAAGATCAGCTAAAAGACCGCATGACTTTGGGGGAAGAAGGTTTTGTGTCCGTATTTGCCGCGGTAGACGTGCCCACCAAAATTATTGCTGCCGGTCCGCATATCACTGCTCGGGGAATGGCCGAGGATGAGGGGGTGTTTAGGGAAGTGCTACCGGATGTGACCGAAGCATTGCAAAGAGCATTAAATCAAGGAGATAGCGATCCTTATCGCCTGCAACAGGCGATGCGCCGGGCGTTAGGACGTTGGGTGGCGCGCCGCTTACGCCGACGTCCCATGATCGTACCGGTAGTTGTGGAGATCTAGATGCGGGTAACTGGAAATGAAAAATCGGATATTTCTTGGCGTCAGCGCGTCCCCGCCTGGCTAGGTTGGGTTTATACCATTGCCGCGCTATTTTGCCTGGTAATGATTCCGTTGCGCTACAGTGGCAGTCGCGGGTTCGGGCGCTTTAGCTACCTGGTACTAACCATGCTCGGGGTGCCATCGACTGCTACCTTAGGGGCGGCAGTAATATTGGCGTTCTTGGCTCTGCTGTGTTTTTCCCGCAAGCGGATCGGGGTTATCGTCCTCATTGCCTTACATACCCTGCACGCCTTGCTGAGCCTGACTGCCCTGTTATTCTCTTTCTCGAATCCAGAAGTTACCCTGGCTGTCTGCTTATTCCTTGGGTTTCGTCTGCTCTTTTCCACATTTGTGGTAGTAATTTTATTCGCTGCCGCCCGTAGCTTTTGGGGAAGAATCAATGCGCGATCCGCCTGGAAAGCCCTCTTTGTGCTGCTAAGTGGCCAATTGCTGGTATTTGGCATGGGGTTCATCATGGCTCGGGTTCTGGCGCCGCGCACGTGGGACAGTGGAACCTTGGCGTTTTGGGTCTTTTCCCGAATGTCGGGATGGCGACTACCCCACGGTAATGCTATTCGTTTGCACCTAGCCCACCTAAGCGGTTTTCGTGGTCTTGGCTTCTTCATTATGGTGCTTTCCGGCCTGGTAATGATGATTGCCGCCATGCGCTTTATTCTCGGTCAACGGGCGCAAGCTCGCACGCGCAGCGAAGATCTCGCCTTGCGTGCCCTCCTGTTCAAATGGGGGAAAGCTGATTCCTTAAGCTATTACGCCACCCGTGATAATCGGGCAGTAGTTTTCAGTGCTGATGGGCAAGCAGTGGTTTCCTACGGGGTAGCTCTGGGAGTAGCTCTAGCGGCCGGGGATCCCATAGGGGATCCTTCTTCCTGGGAAAATGCAGTACAAAGGTGGAAGGCACACTGTTACCGTCAAGGATGGATCCCGGCGGTAATCTCCGCTAGTGCCCAGGGGGCGCGTGTCTATCGCCACCAGGGACTTCGGGTACGCAAAATGGGTGATGAAGCTATTATTACTCCCGAACGTTTTGAACGTAACTCCAGTGCCGGCCGAGCCTCGTTAGCTGCTCAAAGAAGAGTTGCTCGAGCTGGGGTGGAGATCGAGATTTGCAGACAAAGCGAACTTTCTCCCGCGCAGCTGCAGGAAGTAGCGATGGTGGCCGAACTTTTCCGGCGCGGGAACGAACGTGGTTTCTCGATGAGCCTCGATAGAATGTTTGCTCCTCAAGAGGGCGAGCAAATCATCGTAACCGCGCGGGGCAAAGATGGGCAATTACAGTGCCTGCTCACCTTCGTTCCCTGGGGACAACGCGCCGTTTCCCTCAACTTAATGCGCCGAGCAGAATCGGCGGTTAACGGGGTAGTAGAAGCCATGGTGCTCACCTTGCTGCAGCAAGGACCGGAAAAAGGGATAGACCGGTTCTCGTTGAACTTTGCGATGTTCAGAGAAGTTTTTGTGGAAGGCGAAGCCGTTGACGCCACTATCAATGATCGCGCCAAGCGCGCCCTCTTTGTTAAAGCCTCCCGTTTTTGGCAACTAGAGTCACTATATGAATCCAACGCCCGGTATAACCCGAAATGGTTACCCCGATATTTTTGTTTTTCTTCCGATCCGTTAGTGCCGTTATCGCTGATAGCAGCGGGAATCTTAGAAGGATTCGTGCCCGCACCGGAGGCCGCCGTACGCGGGGAACCCTTTGAATGGGAAGTTGATAGCCAGTATCTGCGGGAACTAGAAGCGATGCGCACCGAGCATACCGCCGCTAAACTGCAGGTAAAACTGAGTGAACAACAAAGATCTCGGCGCGCGAAAGCAGAAAAACTCAGTGCGGCGGGAATAGAATCCTTCCCGGCAGGTTTCGATTTAGGGATTCCCTTATCTGCAGCGAAAGCCCGCCTTGATGCGGGTGAAACCGGGAAGGCGGTTCGCAGTCTCGGTCGAATTGTGGCTCGCCGGAACCATGGAGGCGTGGTGTTTTGGGATTTGCACTGCCAAGGCACCTATCTGCAGGTAGTACTAGAACGAGGCAACCTCACAGCGGAACAGTTCGCCCATCTACGACTGCTGGACTTAGGGGACCTGCTAGTTGTTAGCGGCCACTACGGAGCCTCCCGAAACGGTACGCCCTCTTTGATAGCAGAAAACTGGACGCTGGCCGCTAAAGCCTTGCGTCCAATTCCCCATCCCGCTGCGCGGCTAGACATTGCTACCCGCACTCGGGAACGCACCATGACTTTGCTCAATGACGCTACCGCAATGCAGCGGCTGCAGGCGCGTTCGCGGGCATTAAGCGCGGTACGTAAAGAACTGATAGACCGTGGCTATCTGGAGGTGGAAACCCCCATGCTGCAGGCGGTGCAAGGTGGCGCCAATGCCCGTCCCTTCGTTACTCACTCCAATGCCTACCAGGTGAATATGTTCTTGCGGATCGCCCCGGAACTGTATCTAAAACGCCTGGCAATAGCGGGGATGGGGGCAATCTTCGAGATGGGACGCTCCTTTAGGAACGAGGGCGCGGACGCAACTCACAACCCCGAGTTCACCTCCTTAGAGGTCTATAAGGCCGGCTCTGACTACCGCGAAATGATGACCCTTACCCGTCAGCTTTACCAGGCAGCCGCCCGCGCGATTCATGGAAAAGAAATCGCTCTACGCCCGGTAAAATCGCCCGAAAGTGACAATGAAAGCGGCGAAGTAGATTTCGTTGAGGTCGATATCTCTGGCGATTGGCGGGTAATCTCGGTTTTTGACGCGGTATCTGAGGCCGTGGGAACCACGGTTACCCCCGACACCGGGGAAGAGGAGCTGCGTAGCCTGTGCCTGAGGCACCAGCTAACTCCGCCGCCGGGCGCCAATAGCGGCACCTTGCTGGGGACGCTATATGACGACCTCGTAGAGGCACGCACGGTAAAACCTACCTTCTACTGTGATTTCCCGGTGGAGTCCTCTCCGCTTACCCGCAGGCACCGGGCCGATCCCCGCCTGGCCGAACGTTGGGATCTGGTGGCGTTCGGGATGGAACTGGGAACTGCCTACAGTGAACTAACTGACCCGCGTGACCAGCGGGAACGCTTTACTCAGCAGTCGCTCGCGGCAGCGGCCGGAGATCCGGAAGCCATGAGTCTGGACGAAGATTTCTTAAACTGTTTGGAACTGGGGATGACCCCCCTAGGCGGTCTCGGACTGGGAATGGATCGGATGGTAATGATGCTGATGGGCTGTGATATTCGGCAGGTATTGGCCTTCCCGTTTGTTAAACCTAAGAATTAATAACCAGATTTTGGTGCTAAGAGAAAAAGATTGGGCGGCGAAATGACGGAAGAAAAAAACAAACTGGTGTCGATAGCGGCGGTGGTTTTGACCCTACCGTTGAAAGTGTCGCGACTGCCCGAACGGGGAACCACCGTTCTTGGTAGCGCGGAGCGCCCGGGAGTGGGGGAGTCGGCGGAAGTGATGATGGCCGCTGCTCGGCAAGGAGTAAAAGTGGTCAACATGTCTTGCCTGGGCACTGGCCCTAACTCTACCCAGGCAAGACAAGTACTCAGAGAGGCAAATATCGAGACCCGCACGGTAGAAGTGGTGGGCGATATCGGGATGAAAATTCAGATGATAGAGGAGGGCGGATACTATGCTTCGGTGCTTACCACCGGGGTGGAAATAGATATTTCTGCTCGCGAGCTAGATAAAGCTTCGATGCATCCGGGAGACGTGGTTTATATTTCAGCCGGCGATCTCGCCCACACCTCTTATCGAGCAGCGCTTTCTCAATGGCTTCCTTCCTTGCCGGAGCAGGTAAAAGTGGTTATGGCCGCTACTCCCCAGATTTCCCAGATCGAACCGCAATACGTTTCCGAGGTATTGCCTTACGTTGATGTGCTTACTTGTAACGAATACGAATCCCAGTTCTTACCTGGATCAGTTGGTCACTTGACCTGTGGTTACGTTGTGGAAAAGCTACCCGAATCAGCTTGGGTGGTGGAACGAATTGGATCCTATGGGGCAAAGTTAATCGATGCGAACCGGCAAACCATGGTGCCCTCACTGAGTATCAAAGTGGCCGATACCTTGGGAGTCGGATCAGCCCATACCGGGGTGTTGCTGGCGGGATTGGTAAAAGGACTCGATCCATTTGAGGCTATAGAACGAGCCAATGTTGCCGGAGCCATGGCGGCAGAAAAACACGGAAACGACACCTGCCCCCATGAATCAGAAATAGAGCAGCGACTTAGCGAAGTTCCTGACTACCGCTAGGAATTGATCTTCTAAAAGCTAATCCGCCTTGAACTGGGAAGCTAGTTGCCGGCGGCGTGGCAATCAGCGCCAGAAGAGTCTGTAAGGGTAGAGTGCCAGTGTTATGGTTGCGAAAAAGAATAATAAGAAACGTGGGTCATCCTCTTCCGTTAAAGATAGCTCCCGGATGCGGGATGGGGTGGCGTTCTTACTTATTGCTTTAGCTACGATGTCGGCGTTAACGGAATGGTTCGCCATGGACGCGTTAGCAACCCGAGCTCTGCACCACCTAGCGGCGGGTCTGCTGGGCATTTACAGCATCCTTGCCCCGATAATCTTGGTAGGGGCAGCCATTAGCCTCTTTCGTAACCGCTCCCCGGAAGAATCCCACCTCCATATCTTACTGGGGGCGATCGGGATAGCGGCAGCGACAACCGGGATTACCCACGTGGCATGTGCTAGTCCGGGAATCAGCGATTTTGCGGCAATTGAACACTCCGGGGGAATTCTGGGATGGCTTTTTGGGCATCCCCTGCAAATCCTAGTCTCTGCACCGGGCGCGGTAATTTTACTGGTGCTCTTAGGTTTGTATTCACTGCTAATCGCCACTGACACTTCTATTTCCCAAGTGTTAGAGGTTATGCGCTCCCTCACCACGCGAGTTAAAGCTAGCTTCGCAAAGTCACCTGAAGCCGAGGAAACAGACGGCGAGACCGAAACCAGGGTGGCAGAGGACACCGATAAGGAGTCTCCGTCTCCTCGCACCCGCAGGTTAAAACGCTGGGAACGGATGGCGGCGGCAGCTGACTCGGCGGAGGAAGCTGATAGTGGCACCCAGGTGTTAGAGCCAGAAATGCCGCAAACGCCAGCCTCGAAAACGGAACCTAAACCGCGTACTTCGCGTATGCGGCTGCCTCAAGATGCGGAAGAAACCAAAGTTCTCAGCAGTGCGGGAGCCGTCCCGATGCCAGAAAACGCCGATGGGGGAGAAAAAACCCAGCTGTTGCTGCCTGGAACCGGAGAAACCGGGATGGAGCTTGCCGATGGGCAAACCTATGAACTGCCCGGGGAGGAGCTGCTAGTTAAAGGTAAGCCGCATAAGATCCGCTCGGAAGCCAATGATCGGGTAGTTGCAGCTTTGGAAGAAGTATTCACCGAGTTCGGAGTGGACGTAAAAGTTACCGGATTCTCCCGCGGCCCTACGGTTACTCGTTATGAACTGGAGCTGGGACCGGGGGTAAAAGTTGAGAAGATTACCAACCTGAAAAACAATATCGCTTACGCGGTAGCCAGTGCGGATGTGCGAATACTGTCCCCGATTCCGGGTAAAAGTGCGATCGGGATCGAAATTCCGAACACCGATCGCGAGATTGTGGCATTGGGCGACGTGTTACGTTCGGCTGCTGCCCACCGCTCGGCTCATCCGCTCATGGTCGGAGTGGGCAAAGACGTTGAGGGCGGATACGTAGTCACTAACCTGGCAAAGACTCCTCACCTGCTGGTAGCGGGAGCCACCGGTTCGGGTAAATCTTCTTTTGTAAACTCGATGATTACTTCCCTGTTGATGCGGGCTACCCCCGAGCAGGTGCGGTTGATTCTAGTTGACCCCAAGCGGGTGGAGCTCACCATCTATCAGGGGATTCCCCATCTGATTACCCCGATTATTACCGATCCCAAGAAGGCGGCGGAAGCCCTGGAATGGGCGGTTAAAGAGATGGATCACCGCTATAACGATATGGCCAATTTTGGGCATAAACATATTGATTCTTTCAACCAGGCAGTGCGGGAAGGCGAGGTAGTGCCCCCGCCCGGGTCTGAGCGGGAAATCAGTCCCTACCCCTATCTGTTGATCGTGGTAGACGAGTTAGCCGATATGATGATGGTCGCTCCTCGGGACGTAGAAGCCTCTATCCAGCGGATTACTCAGTTAGGACGCGCCGCCGGGATTCACTTGGTAGTAGCCACCCAGCGTCCATCGGTAGATGTAGTGACCGGTATTATCAAAGCTAATATCCCTTCCCGCTTAGCTTTCGCCACCTCCTCGATTACGGATTCGCGCACTATTTTGGATCAAGGGGGCGCCGAAGCTCTAATCGGTCAGGGTGACTCCCTCTATCTGCCGGCAGGAACCGCTAAGCCGATGCGTATTCAAGGAGCCTGGGTAGGTGAGGACGAGATTCAACGGGTAGTCGATTCGGTCAAATCCCAGATGAGTCCGGAATATCGCGAGGATGTAATCGTCAAAGAAGAGGACAAACCAAAAGTTGCCGAAGATATCGGCGACGATTTGGATGACCTACTAGAGGCCGCGCAACTGGTGATTAACACCCAGTTAGGTTCGACTTCCATGCTGCAACGCAAACTGCGGGTGGGGTTCGCCCGGGCGGGCAGGCTAATGGATCTGCTCGAATCGCGAGAAATTGTAGGGCCTTCTCGTGGCTCCAAAGCTCGGGAAGTGTTAGTTTCTCCAGAGCAACTTCCCGAGGTGTTAGCCATGTTGCGCGGAGAAAAGCCAGCGGTTCCACCTGCGGACACGTCCTCGGAAGGTATGGCCGACAGCGCGGAAGAAGTCCCGTTAGAGGAAGTGGAAGCTGAAAGTAGCGAGGACGCATGGGAACTTACCGGACGCTAAGCACCTATAATGCGTTTTTAGAGCGTAAAAATCTATTAGAGTAGTAGTTGATGGATAGTAAAGAAAAACCCGCAGCTTCATCGGAAAAGTGGCGGCAAATAATTCCGAATGCCCTAACAATTGCGCGAATTATCTTGGTGCCAGTTTTTATTGCCTTGATGATTATGCAGCATATGCGGGGGTCAGTATCCCTATTAATCGTGTCTTTGGTGGTCTTTTGTATAGCTTCCTATACCGATCATCTAGACGGTAAACTGGCGCGTCGCTGGCAGGTGGTTAGTGATTTTGGGAAGCTAGTTGACCCGATCGCGGATAAAGCGCTAATGATTTCGGCTTTCGTTTTACTTTCCCTATTCCAGAACCTGTGGTGGTGGTTCACTGCAGTCGTGATTTTACGTGAGGTGGCGGTAACTCTCCTGCGCATGTATCTGCTGCGTTCGGGAGTAGTTTTGCCGGCCTCTAAAGGCGGGAAAATCAAGACCAGCTTGCAGATCCTAATGGTGTTCTTGTGGATGCTAGCCGGGATTTGCTACCCGTTTAACACCCAGGTGGGTGTGGTGGTTATGTATTTGGCGATTGCGGTTTTGATTGCCGCTTTCGTGGCCACGGTACTTTCGGGACTGGTCTACTTCCTGGATGCTCACGACAATCAAAAAGAACAAACTAAAGCAGCGGGTAGTGACGATAAGGGTGAGGAGAATACTTCGCTAGCTAAGCCCGACACGGATACTGCAGAGCTCGGCGAAGGTGGGCAAGCAACTGATAGTGAACAGGTTCTAGATGACGATGCTTTAGAAGCTAAGAAAACCTGGGAACCGCGGGCAAAGCGTGCGGCCCGGCGCAAAGACCCCCAAGTGCAGGGAACCACAGAGGATCGGGCGGCAGCTGCAACGGCACCGGAAGCAGAAGTAAGCGATCCGAAAGACAAGGGCGAAGAAGCCTCGGTCTCCCCTGAGGACACGCCCAACGTTGCCTCCTCAAAGGAAGCTAGGGAAGGCGAGCCCGAGAGCGGGGGAGATCATGCCACCAAGTTTCCTTCGCGGCGTACCCGCCGGTCCCGGCAGGCGCAAGAGGCTGGGGGACAAGCCGAGCCCCACGATGAGCAGCAAGGAAGTTCGGAGGCTAACCAGCAGTTTCCGGCTCCAGGAAGAATCCCAGATTTGTCGGCAGCTAGCGCTAGCCCCACACCTAGCAGCGAGTCAGAGCCTGCGGGCGAAAGCCTCGGGTCAGAAGCATCTGATCCAGCTCCCGAGGAAACACCCCGGTTTGCCATGACCCGTTCGCAGCTGCGCCGGCAAAAGAAGAAATAATTTATAGTCACGTAGGTCACTTAGCTGTGAACACTGGCACTATTCGTCCATATATGGAATGAATCCCGCGAAGATGGTGTTGGAACCGGTGAGAACGCAAGAGAGTATCAAAAGACACCTGCCGGGTTTCATCAGGATAGTAAATCCGGGCACGGGCAGCAGATAGGGGGATATGCTATGGATATGACAAGCAAAGATTCGGGGAATAAGACTCCGTTGCTGCGCGAAGAGATTGGACTAGTTCTACGGATGGTACGCCGTTCCCAGGGTCGCACCTTGCGGGAAGTTTCCACCAATGCCCAGGTGTCTTTGGGATATCTTTCGGAAGTAGAGCGCGGACAAAAAGAAGCTTCTTCGGAACTACTAGCCGCGATTTGTAATGCTCTCGAGGTACCGATGGCAATGGTACTGCGGGAAGTTTCTTTAAGAGTAGCGGTAGCAGAGGGACTCTCTGTGCGCCGCCAGGTACCAGAAGTTCCGGTGCATTCGGTAGTCTAGCCAGGTGAAACGCTCAGAGTTTGACTTTGCCCTGAAAGCCGTTTTCGGATCGGCTTTCGGGGCATCTTTACTTTCAGATTTATATTTACCTGAAATGCACTCTACTGCCGCGCAGGCTTTAGCCTCAGGAAAAGATCCCCAGCAGATTTGGGACTGTCTATTGACGCAAACCGATAGTGATCCGCAGCTGCGTTTTATCCATCGCGCTGATCGGAGAACTTTAAATGAGCTCGCGGGTAAAGGACTGTTAAGAAACTAACGGGAAAATAGGGTCATTTGTGCCGAGTTAATAGTTTTTAGTCGGCTTATATTATCTTTCTTCCGCATTTCATTTTGTCGAACATCTGTTCGCTAGGTACAGTTGTACTCAGACGCGCACTCGGTGATTTTTCCTTTGCGGATTATCGCCAAGCTGTTAAACGTAATTGGCCGTACGTAGCGTTAGCTTGGAGCCTCGGAGAGGGGTACCCCAAGGCAAAACCCAGGCCAGCCCAGTAATAGTTCGGAGAGAACCAGGAAGGATAAGCACCATGGCAAAAAAGACCGCAAAACGGCAAGTAAATGCAGGTGGAAACCGGGAACAAGCCCTAGATATGGCGCTAGCGGCAATAGATAAGCAATTCGGTAAAGGCTCAGTGATGCGCCTAGGGGAAAACACCCATCGCCAAGTAGAAGTCATCTCAACTGGTTCTGTGGCCTTAGATATCGCCCTGGGGGTGGGCGGATTACCGCGGGGACGAATTATCGAGATTTACGGTCCGGAATCTTCCGGTAAAACCACCGTAGCCCTGCATGCGGTAGCGGCCGCCCAAAAAGCCGGCGGGAATGCCGCTTTTATTGATGCCGAGCACGCCCTCGACCCCGAATACGCCAAGAAACTAGGGGTTAATACGGATGAACTCTTGGTTGCCCAGCCTGATACCGGGGAGCAGGCTTTAGAAATCGCCGATATGCTGGTGCGTTCGGGGGGCATTGATATTTTAGTCATCGACTCGGTAGCAGCGCTGGTTCCCAAAGCGGAAATCGATGGGGAAATGGGCGATTCCCATGTAGGCTTGCAGGCTCGCTTAATGAGCCAGGCTCTGCGGAAAATGACCGGGGCGCTATCTGCCACCGGTACCACCGCGATTTTCATTAACCAGTTGCGGGAAAAGATCGGGGTTTTCTTCGGCTCGCCCGAAACCACTACCGGCGGTAAAGCCCTGAAGTTCTATGCCTCGGTGCGCATTGATGTGCGCCGTATCGAAACCTTAAAGGACTCCTCGGGGCCGATTGGTTCTCGTACCCGCGCGAAAGTGGTAAAGAACAAGATGGCGCCGCCTTTCAAGACCGCTGAGTTTGACCTGATGTACGGGGAAGGGATCTCTCGCGAAGCCTCGATTATCGACTTGGCGACCGATCTGGCAATCGTGCGTAAATCAGGAGCCTGGTACACCTATGAGGGCGACCAATTGGGGCAAGGGAAAGAAAACGTACGGCAGTATCTGAAGGATAATGCCGAATTAGCGGATGAAATCGAAGAAAAGATTTTGAAAGCCGTCGGCATTATTGGGGAAGATACTGGCGAAGATAGCGCGGCTGCGGATGCCGGTAGCGACAAGTAAGGGCGATTTGACTCTATCTTCATGGTTAAGTATTTAGATCCGGAAAGTGATTTTGGCCTTCCCCGTCGGCGGAAGAAAAGTCCCAATCTGGCGGCGCGGCGGCAAAAGAATGCTGAGCTTCCTAGAGCGGATGCATTAGCTGCGGCCAGGGAGGCAGCGCTGCGAGTGCTAGATCGCACCGCTGCCTCCAGTTCCCAGATTCGCCAAAAACTCACTAAGGCGGGTTTCCTTCCGGAGATAGCTGATGAAATCGTCACTCGCTTTAGTGAAGTGGGACTGCTAGATGACCGTGAATATGCTGCCATGCTGGTGCGTACCCGCTTTCAAGAACGCGGCCTGGTAGGCAGAGCTTTGATTCAGGAATTAAATCGGAAAGGTATTGCTCCTGACCTGCAGCAAGAAGCCTTAGCGCAGATTTGCCCGGAACAAGAGGTGCAAAGTGCTCGGATGCTAGCGGAAAAAAAGGCGCGCTCTTTGCATAATGTTTCTTATCCGCAGGCAATGCGCCGGATAGGTTCATTTTTAGCTCGCAAAGGATACTCGCCCAGCCAGTGCCGCCAAGCTACCCGCGAAGTATTGGCAGATAGAGATTTCGAAACCGAATAGACACAGCCGGCTCGTGCCATGATGGAACTATGAACCAAGAACTAGATACGCTAGCGCGCCGCTTACAAGAGATGCTGCGCGAAAAGAGCTACACGATCGCCTGCGCCGAGTCTCTGACTGCCGGGCTGGTATGCGCAACTCTGTGTGATATTGCCGGAGCCTCCGATGTGGTCGCCGGGGGAGTTACCACCTACCAGACCCGCACGAAAAGCGAAGTCTTGGGGGTTTCGCGTTCTCGTCTACAAGAAACTGGAGCGGTAGATCCGGTGGTGGCCGAAGGAATGGCGTTGGGAGCGGCGAAACTGTTTTCTGCTGACGTGGCTCTGGCTACTACAGGAGTGGCCGGGCCGGGTAGGCAAGACGGACATAGTGCCGGTACGGTGTTCATTGCGGTTGCAACTCCCGCTGGAGGAGCAACCACGGAGCTATCTTTATCCGGAGATCGCAACCAGATTCGCCTGCAAACGGTTGCTGCCGTCCTCCAGCTGGCGATTGAGGCTTTAAGCTAAGCGCTTGTGGGCGGTGCGGATTCCTCGGGTAACCTAGAAGCGTGGCATACGATTACGAAGAGCAACTGGCTAAGGCGCAAACTACTCTAGAGAAGATTCGGGCAGTTACTGATCCTGAAAAGTTGGGCGTCCAGATAAAAGAACTGGAACAAGCCAGCGTAGACCCCAATCTATGGGATGACCCTGATCATGCTCAGCAAGTAACTTCGCAGCTCTCTCACCTAAAATCTCGTCTTGACCAGGTAGAACGCTTAGATCAAAGCGTAGAGGATGCCCTAACCCTGCAAACTATGGCGGGCGAAGAGCTGGGGGAAGAGCGCGAAGAAATCTTATCTGAGCTGCGCACCCTGCTTGAAAAACTAAATAAAGAGCTCGCTGAACTCGAGGTTCAAACCCTACTTTCCGGTGAATACGATGAACGCCGGGCAGTGGTTACTATCCGTTCTGGGGTTGGGGGAGTAGACGCCGCAGATTTTGCGGAAATGCTGTTGCGAATGTATTTACGTTGGGCGGAGCGCCATGGCTATCCCACTCAGGTGATGGATACTTCTTATGCGGAGGAAGCTGGAATCAAGTCCGCTACTTTCCAGATTGACGCGCCTTATGCCTATGGGACTTTATCAGTGGAGGCTGGAACCCACCGCCTGGTGCGACAAAGTCCTTTCGATAATCAGTCCCGCCGGCAAACTTCTTTTGCCGCGGTAGAAGTGATCCCCCTGATTGAATCCGATGACCAGATCGAGATTCCCGAATCCGATTTGCGGATAGATGTATTCCGCTCTTCTGGCCCGGGCGGGCAATCGGTAAATACTACCGACTCGGCGGTACGAATGACGCACATTCCCACCGGGATCGTAGTGAGTATGCAAAACGAAAAGTCCCAGATCCAAAACCGGGCGGCGGCGCTGCGAGTATTACAATCGCGGCTTTTGCAGTTGCGACACGAGGAAGAACAAGCCAAGAAGAAGGAACTGGCCGGAGAGGTAAAAGCCTCTTGGGGAGACCAGATGCGCTCCTATGTTATGCACCCGTATAAGATGGTGAAAGACCTGCGTACTCTAGAGGAATCATCGCAGGTAGATTCGGTGTTAGATGGGGATATTGATAGTTTCTTAGATGCGGGGATCCGGTGGCGTAAAGCCCAGGAAGAAAGTGAGAACTAGCACGTCAAAGCACTAAGCGTCCCCTAATCGGCGTGTAAGCACCAATGCTGCTTCCCCAGGCGCTAAGTTGGTCAGTGCCGGAGGCTTTCAACAGCTAGTGGGGGATGCATGATTACTTTTGACGATGTCTCAATGGTTTATAAGCGGGGGGCACGCCCTGCTTTAAACCACGTGAGCACCAATATAGAGCGGGGAGAATTCGTTTTCCTCGTGGGTAAATCAGGTTCGGGGAAGTCTACTTTTCTAACTATGATTTACCGCGAAAACAGTCCCACTGCAGGCACCGTGACGGTGTTGGGAAAGGATGTTGGCAGGCTCTCACGGTGGAAAGTTCCGAAATTACGTCGTCAAATCGGTACAGTTTTTCAAGATTTCCGCCTGCTAGATAACAAATCCGTGGAAGCAAATGTGGCCTTAGCGATGCAGGTGATTGGGCGCCCTCGGCACGCTATAAAAACGGAAGTACCCCAAGTGTTATCGCTGGTGGGATTAGAGGGCAAAGAAAAACGGATGCCCTATGAGCTATCGGGAGGGGAACAGCAGCGAGTAGCGATCGCCCGCGCGATGGTTAATCGCCCGGAGATTTTACTGGCGGATGAGCCGACCGGAAATCTGGATCCGAAAACCTCGCTGGGGATTATGCGTCTGCTGGATCGGATTAACCGCACGGGCACCACGGTAGTGATGGCAACTCACGACGATGAAATTGTCAATCAGTTACGCAAACGAGTGATTGAACTTGTAGATGGGGAAATTGTGCGCGACCAGGATCGCGGCGTGTACGGATCGAGTCGAGGCTAGGAGAAGAAATGCGTTTGCGGTTTATCCTTGGCCGGGTTTTTTCCGGACTAGGACATAATATGGCGATGACCATTTCGGTGGTGTTGGTGACCTTTATTTCCCTGCTATTTGTGGGGGTAGGTGGCCTTTCCCAGATGCAGATTTCTGCTATGCAAAAGGAATGGTACGCCAAGGTGGAAGTCAGCGTCTATATGTGCGCTCAAGACGACCAGGTGGGCAACTGTAACGGTCAGCAAGCTACTAAGCAGCAGATTCAGGATGTCCGCGACGAGTTAGAACACGGAACTTTAGCGGCCTATATTGACCATTACGATTTCCAGGATCACGATCAGGTGTATGCGGATTTCCAGAAGCAATATGGGGATACCACTTTAGGGCAAGCCACTAAACCGGAAATGTTACCCCAGGCTTTTCGGATAAAAATGAAGGATCCGTCCCAATATGAGATTGTCTCAGCCCAACTAGAGGGGCAGCCGGGGGTAGAACAGGTTCAAGACCAATCCCAGTTGGTTAAACCGCTAATGAATCTGTTTAGCCAGGCTAGTCGGATTTCCTGGGGATTGGCGGCGGTGATGGCGATTGCGGCGATCCTCCTGATTGTAACCACTATCCGGCTGTCGGCCATGTCGCGGCAAAAAGAAACCGAGATTATGAGGATGGAAGGTGCCTCCGGGTTGTTTATCCAACTACCCTTTATGATCGAGGGCGCGCTGTGTGCACTTTTGGGCGCCTTGCTGGCTTGCGGGGCGCTATACGCGGGCGTGAAATACCTGGTGCAAGGGTGGTTGCAGAAGACCATTCCTTTCATTCAATTCGTAAATGTGCGCGAGGTAGCCATTTTGTCGGGCATTATCGTGGTGGCGGCCTTGGTGCTTTCGATTATTGCTTCCCTTGCTTCCTTAGCTAAATACGCGAAGGTGTAGCTATGGTTTTTAGAACACGTTTAGGAAAAATCCTTAGTGCCACGTTAATAACTGGATCCTTGGTGCTGGCTGGCGCCTCCAGTACTGCTCTGGCTTCCGATCGCTCAAAAGCAGCGGATAAAGAAAAAGCCGCTTCCAGTAAGGCGGCGCAGCTACGGGCTTCTTTGGAAGATGTCAGCGCGGATTTAGCTGAGTCAGTGATCGCCCTGGAAAATACCAAGGAAGCGCAAAAAACTGCCCAGGGTGCATATGACGAGGCCGTGCGAGTGCAATCTAACGCGGCACGCGAGCAAGCCCAGGCGCAAGACCATTTGGATGTGGCTAGTGCGCAACTGAAACGGGTGGAACAAGCCCTGGCTGCCTCGCAAGAAAAGGAGAGTGAAAACTTGAGCAATATCGGGCGGGTGGCGCGAGAAACCTACACCAACCCGACTGTTGGGGGATCTTTCGAGTTTTTCATTTCCGATAAGGACAGCGGGGATTTAAGTACCTATGCCCGTAATGCACAATTGGCTGCCCAGCTACAATCTGATTCTTTGAAAAATGTGCAAAACCAAATTGTGGGGCAAAAAAACGCGCAAATGGAGCAGCGCGAACTGACTGCTCAAGTTCGCAAGTTAAAGGAAGAGGCCGATGCGGCTTTGCAGGTTGCCCAGAGCGCTAAAAACATCAAGCAGACAAAACTTGCGCAGCTAAATCAGACTCTGGAACAAAAGAAACAGCGCGAAGGCGAGCTAGCAGCTAAGAAAGGTGAGATCTCGAAACAGCTAGCGCAAGCCGAAAAGGAGCAGCAACAGGCACAGGAACGGATTAGGCAAATTGATGCCCAAAATCGGAAAGCCCAAAATGCCCGGAGCGCTAATAAGGGTCGCAATGCCCCCAGAGGAAATGCCGGTAGCAGCATTGCCGGTTTTGGCTCCGGAGGGATTTTCCAAGCCCCGATTAAGGGGGGAATGTATCTAACTTCTCCCTTTGGATACCGAATTCACCCGGTGACCGGACAGCGGCGCTTGCATATGGGAGCGGATATTCACGCTGCCTGTGGGGTGCCGCAGTATGCATCCGCCAATGGCACCGTGGTTTCTACCCGTTATGAAGGTACTGGGGGGAATACAGTGACGATTAACCATGGGATGCTGGGAGGCAATTCCTGGATCAGTGTTTATCGCCATATGACTCACTTTGCTACTAGCCCGGGAGCGCGGGTGGCTAAGGGACAACTGATTGGCTATACCGGTGCTACCGGCAGGGTAACCGGCTGTCACGTGCATTTTGAGCTGTGGAAGAACGGTTCGGTAATAAATCCCATACCGCTTCCCTAGCAATTATGCGATAGCGTAGGAACGCTATGAGTAAGAAAAACAAGGGTCAGGGCGCGCCCGCTGCTTCCAAGGAGGGCGTGCAGATGATTGCGCGCAATAAAAAGGCGCTGCATGACTTTTTTATTGAAGAAACCTATGAGGCAGGTTTGGTACTTACCGGTACCGAGGTAAAATCCTTGCGCATGGGCAGAGCCTCTTTAACCGAATCTTGGGTGGAGATTGACCGTGGGGAAGCCTGGCTGCAGCATGCTCACATTCCCATGTACATTAACGGTACCTGGTCGAATCATGCCCCGTTACGTAAACGCAAACTGCTACTACATCGTAGAGAAATAGATAAGTTGAGCGGTCAAGTGGCGGCTAAGGGACATACCATTGTTCCTTTGGAGCTCTATTTTTCCAGCGGTCGGGTGAAAGTGAAAATCGCGCTCGCCCGCGGTAAACAAGAGTGGGATAAGCGGCAAACCTTGCGCGAGCAGCAGGATGAACGTGAAGCTCAACGAGCTATGAAAGATTGGAATCGGCGCGCGCCGGTGGGCTAGCTCCCGGTTTAAGTAGCCGATCCTCGTTTGCCTTACTGCAAATCTGGGGAGGAGCGTTTCAAGAGCGCTGGAAGCATAAAACAAAAACTCTCTGCTAACTTGCCATCAGGCAAGGTTAACAGAGAGCTATTATTTGGTATTTCAGTTAGCAGGCGCGGCGGGCACGAGCCTTGCGACGGCGCATGCTGCGCCGCTCATCTTCGCTCTTTCCACCCCAGACTCCGGCATCCTGGTTGTTATCAAGTGCCCAAGCCAGGCAGGTTGACTCTACTTCGCAGCGCGCACAGACCATTTTTGCGCGCTCCGCCTGGGCGATAGCGGGGCCGGTATTTCCGATCGGGAAGAAAAGTTCCGGATCCTCTTCTAGACAGGCTGCGCGTGAACGCCAATCCATCTGCGTCTCCTTTTAAGGTTAACGATAGGTAACGATTTTGCGGGTAACTGCCCTTATAGATCACTATCTTGGCGGGCAGCTGCTTTGCTACTTACTATTTTTTTAGTTACAAACAGATAAATCAAGGGTTTTAACAGTTCGGAGCCGTTTTTTTGCGTGTAACCGCTCACAAAAGAAGCAGATTTTAGTGAAGTTTAGAAGAAATAGCCACTTGGATGGCGAAACCTTTACCTTTTTTGATCATCATCCCGCGTCCCGGAACTAACCCAATTTGGTCCGGAAGAGCCTGGGAATCTATTCCCTTTAGAAAAGGACGACATTGCGCGGCACTGCCTAAAACTACCAGAATCGCCCGCTGGCGTAGCTCAGAAAGCGGCCCTGAAAAAGAAGTTTGCAGAACCTCGGGACTGACCGAGGCAATCATTGGCTTCCTCCTGGAACGGCCATCCGGATCTCGCGAGGAGGACGCTGAGACCTTTCCTGTTTCCCGAGGAGGGGACACGCTCACCTCTGCAGACGAGGTAAGCCGGGGATCATGAGCGTTTAAATCCTCAACTATTTCGTGATCAGGCAAGAAACTGGCGAGCAGGTTAACAGTAGTGGTTTTCCCGCTACCATTGTCGCCGATTATCAACCAATCTTGCTCAGAATCGTCTCTTCCTACCGGCAGCGATCCGGATAATCCTAAAGCAAGAATATTTTCCGATTCTTGGTGGTTTTCCAAGTTCGGCAGGTGAAAGAGAGCAGGCAGAGCTCGCAGACGCGTTTGGGGGCAGTTTAAGTAGTTTTCGTCCTCGGGAATCGGGGGCACCGCCGCCCTAAAGGGGGTCGCTTCCTGGCTCGGGGAAAATACAAAGATCCCCGCTTCGCTGATCTGTTCTAAAACTTGGGGGGTAAAACCGGCTTGGGCAGCCTGCACTCCATCACGAATTCCCCCCACTATTTGGGTTTTTAGTCCGTGAAATAGCCGTGAAGAAGCCATAGACGGCCCGGAGACTACTAGCAGCGAAATCCCCAGCGCTTCGCTTTGGCGGCAAATAGAGGTCAACAAATCATTTCCGCTTAGCGGACCGTAGGTGCGCTCGAGTGAATCCAGCAGATCTTCACAGTCATCGATAATTAGTGTCCCTGAAAGCTGTCCCCGACTGGCCAGTTTTAATAGCTGCAAGCTAACCTGCGGGGTAGTGGCAATAGTTCCCGGCCAAGTTTCCTGATGAGTTTCGTTAAACGATGGTCCAAAGAATTGTGGCGGTGAGGTGCAAATAACGTGGACTTCCCTTCCTCGATTGGCCAGTTGTAAAGCCACCATCAAAGCTAGAGTGGTTCTACCAGAACCAGCCGAACCTACCACCTGCACAGAAAACTTCTCCGGCAGCGTTAAAGAGGAAGTACATTGCCGGTGCGGATAATCACCCAACCCCAAAACTACTTCGTCACCCGCTGGTGGTAGCTGCGGCAAAGTGATGCGGCGAGGCAGGGGAGCAGCCCAGGGAAGCCGGGGCGGACAGGGAGGGTGCCAAGCCACGCGACACAGCTGCGCTAGTTGCACGGCCTGCTCAGCACGCGGGATCCAAGCAAATTGCACCAGCTTTCCGGAAGCATCGCTGGCAGAGGTTATCCAAGCACGCCCGGCAATCGCCGGTAACTTAGCGCCGCGACTGTCTCCCAATATATCTGTAGAATCTGCAGGTTCTAACACCCGTAAACAAATCCGCAGTCCCATATTCGACTTGATTTGTCCATCCACGATCCCCGCCGGACGTTGGGTAGCCAAAATTAAATGAATCCCCAGACTGCGCCCCAAAGTCGCTAACCGGATTAAAGAATCAAGTAAATCCGGATGGTCGGTAGCTAGTACTCGAAACTCGTCCACCACTACCACAATCCGCGGATGCTGCCGGCTTTGGTGTTGTTCTCGGTATTTAATCTCGGCGTTCAAGGATAAGATAGCCCGTCTGGTCAGCGCAGATTCCAGATCCGTTAAAATACCCAAAACGTGCGGTAGGGACTGCAATTTTTTAAAAGCATCCCCTCCTTTATAATCCACCAGCACATATTGCAGTTTGCTGGGGGGATGAGATAACGCCATGGAAAGCAGCCAGGTGGTCAAGGCTGCCGATTTGCCCGCCCCGGTGGTTCCAGCCAAGAGGGCGTGGGGTCCGTCTTTAACCAAATCCAAGTAGCTGACTCCCTGGGCATCAAGAGCCACTGGAGCCTGCAAACCCTGGGAATGTTTCCAATTGTCGGTAATCGTCGCCAAAGGTGCACCGGCACCGATAATCTGCGGCCACAGCTGCTCAAAAGGAACATTATCAGCGAGTTTGCTTACAGATTCATCAGCGTGATCCCGCCAAAGCAATTCGCACCAGAACAGGCTCGGTAAATCAGCATGAGCAGTAGTGCGCCGGTGGTGTGGTACCGGCACAATCCGATTCGCCCACACCGGAGCCCGACCGGGAGTTTTCGCCCAGGTAACCCAAATACTATCTTTGCAACCTACAGGTTTTTGGGAAGGAGAAACCAGTACTACTCGCGGAAGTGAGCGTTCCGAGTGCCCTGCAAGCGTGTCCGGATAATCTCGGGCAGCTAGCACGTCCTCGCCAGGAGCTTTTTCGCTATCCCCATAGCCATCTGGGGGATGGTCTGGGTTGCCACCGGTAAAATCTGCCGCGGTGACGGCTAAATCCAGCCGGTAGCGGGCTCCTTCTTGCCAGGATAGTTGCGCTGCCCACCACAGGGCGCGTTCGCGGGCATAGCTGCCGGTAAAGCAGACTTTATCCCCTCCTTTAGCGCGGATAACCCGATGTGGACTTATCCAGGCGCCCACTTCGCCGGAGCCATTACAGGAGGCAGGCGGGCAGGAGGGGCGTTCTGATTGGCTAGCAACCAGCAGCAACTGCGCGGGACTTACCGGGCGGGGGCGGCGATAAAACCAAACCCCAAATCCCAAGATCGCGATGCCGGTAAAAATCAGTATTCCCACTAGAACAGGAATCCGGAGGAGGGAAATAAGTGAGAGCGGTAAGAACACCAGCATGGGCAAGAACAGCCATTGCCGCCAAGACCCCAGTTGCATCTGCG
The DNA here is from genome assembly GCF_902489465.1 of uncultured Varibaculum sp. Classification (GTDB taxonomy): domain Bacteria; phylum Actinomycetota; class Actinomycetes; order Actinomycetales; family Actinomycetaceae; genus Varibaculum. The sequence continues at coordinate 26,202 of NZ_CABTZZ010000011.1, forward strand.
GGCGAGGACGGGGAACTCGCAGGTTGCGCGGACGCGGGGAAACCTTTAATACCGTGTTTCCGGCGCGAATCCTAGAAGATGCCCCGATCTCTTGCTCCTGGCGGATCCGCGAAAAGCAGGAAGCAGTTGCGCCTCGAAAAGTGCCATTAGCTGAACCGAGATCCCGCACCCGCAGTTTGTCTGGCTGAGAGATAAACAATAGGTGTTCGCGTGATACTGCCCGGTCGTGCAGTTGAAGTCTTCCCAGCGCGCAATAGTTGCCCACGAAGGGTAACACTAAGCCGGCGGCTGGGCCGCGCTCTATCTGCAAATGACAGGGAGCAGCTAACGCTCGCCGCACTGATTCCAACTCCATTTGGCCAATCTAACTGCCGCTAAGACTGCTCTGCCAGATTGGTTTTGTAGGCTGTGGATAACTCCTAAAGGAAAAGGAATCTTTTTCTTTTCGGAATAAAAAAGGGAAAATGAAGCCATGGGGAGTGAATACGAGCAGGCATTGACGCAGGCGCAAAAGCAGTGGGAAGACCTGGTAGACCGGATTAACCAGGCGCGAGTTCTCTATTATGACCGGGATCGCCCCACGCTTTCGGATGCGGAATATGACCGGTTATTTCGTCAGCTAGAAGAGCTAGAGGGACGTTTTCCGCAGCTAATAAACCCCGATTCGCCTACCCAAACCGTAGGGGGGAACGCACAAAAAACTTTTTCTTCCGTAACCCATCTAGAGCGAATGGCCTCCCTAGATGACGTGTTTGACACCGAAGAAGTCTCTAGTTGGTACCAGCGAATGGCACAGGCCACCGGAAAAGAAAAACCCCAGGTGAGTGCAGAAGTAAAAATTGACGGTTTAGCGGTTAACCTCACCTATCGGAACGGGAAGCTGGTCTTGGGAGCTACCCGCGGAGATGGCAGCGTAGGTGAGGACGTGAGCGCCAATATTCGCACTATCGCTAATATTCCCTCCCAGCTTACCGGCACCGTAGTGCCCGAAATTTGTGAGATCCGGGGGGAGATCTATTTTCCGCTCTCCGCTTTTAATAAGTTAAATGAGCAGCGCAGCGCCCAATGGGAGGAATACAGATCCGCCAAAAAAGCCGGTAATCTTGCCGCTTGGCGCGCGCAGCGGCAAAAGGCAGGGCTTCCCAGCAAAGTGGAGCCCCCCTTTGTGAATCCCCGCAATGCGGCTGCCGGATCGCTGCGACAAAAAGATCCCCGGGTAACGGCGGCACGCCCACTAGCTTTGATTGCCCACGGCATAGGGAAAGTGCAGTGGAAAGCAACTGATCTAATTGCCGGTTTCACCCCGCCCGCCAGCCAATTGCAGTGGTACCACCAGCTTCGTCAGTGGGGACTGCCGGTCAGCAAATATACTCGCCCCCTGCGAGGCCTGGATAAAATCCAAGAATTTATCACCCATATCGGTAAAATCCGACCCGAGATTAGTCACGAAATCGACGGGGTCGTCCTCAAGATCGATGACCTGAAAACTCAGGGGCAACTGGGATTTACCGCGCGCGCTCCGCGCTGGGCGGTTGCCTATAAATTCCCGCCACAAGAAGTTCACACCAAACTAGTGGATATCCGGGTGGGGGTAGGGCGCACCGGCAGGATAACCCCCTACGGGGTAATGGAAAAAGTGCTGGTAGATGGCTCTAATGTGGAGCGAGCTACCCTCCATAATCCTTTCGAGGTACGCCGGAAGGGCGTGAAAATTGGGGACACGGTGGTGCTACGCAAAGCCGGGGACGTGATTCCCGAGATTGTCTGCCCGGTAGTGGATTTACGAGACGGTAGTGAACAGGATTGGCAAATGCCTCAGCATTGTCCTTCCTGTGGCAGCGAAATTCGGCCGGAAAAAGAAGGCGATAAGGATCTAAGATGCCCCAACCAGCGCCATTGCCCCGAGCAGATTAAAGAACGAGTTATTTTCTTAGCTTCGCGCGGCGCCCTCGATATCGAAGGGTTAGGAGAACAATCGGCGGCAGCATTAACTATGCCGGAGGCAGAGCGTCCCCAGGCGGCTCTCGCCCTCACCCGAGGAGAAGCGATAGCAGCAGCGGGTAGCTTTATCTATTTTTCCGAGGCCGATCCAGCAGCTAGCATCCCGGCTGAGGACGCGGAGTCGTTACTGCCCCCGCCAACGTCCCCGGTTCTTCCCTGCGAATCTGGGCTATTTGATTTAGATGCTGAACAGCTCCTCCAGGTAAAAACCTGGAACCGAAAACAGGTAAACAAAAGCGACCGAGCCAAACTAAAAGCCCAGTTAATATCAGCAGGAAAAAGCGATAAAGAAGCCGCAGACCTAAGCAAAAAGCTGCTGAGCAGTGGAGAAATCTGGAGCTACACCCCCTATTTTGCAGGCGGAAACCCCCAGGCACCCGCCCTGGCGGCGCGGGGAAAGTTGCTGCTTGAGGAGCTGGAAAAAGCGAAAACTCAGCCACTGTGGCGGATCTTAGTGGCATTATCTATTAGGCATCTAGGTCCCCAGGCATCCCGGACACTAGCTGCACGTTTTGGGAGCCTGCGGGCAATCGCCAATGCCAGCGAAAGTGAACTCACCAGCGTGGATGATATTGGGGCGGAAATAGCCTCCTCTATAAAGGGGTGGTTCGCTGTTGACTGGCACCAGGAAATCGTGTCTGCCTGGGAAAAAGCGGGGGTAGTGATGCGCGAAGAGGCCGCCGCTGACTCTCAGCAAACCCTATCTGGATTAAACGTAGTGGTCTCCGGCAAGGTAGAGGGTTACACTCGCGACGAAGCCAAAGAAGCCCTAATGCGGGCAGGGGGAAAATCTGCATCCTCGGTTTCAAAAAATACCGACCTGCTAGTTTACGGAGAAAAGGCCGGATCAAAACTAAAGAAAGCCCGCGAACTCGGGGTGGCTTGCCTGCCTGAGCAGTATTTTTCGCAGCTTTTAGCACAGGGAATGGAAGCAACCCTAGCAGCCGTTGGACGGGGAGTTGGGACAAGAAATGAGCAAGCAGTAGCGCAAGGAAGTGGGCAAACAATAGCTACCCCACCTGCGTCCTCACCCAAGAAAACGCCCCCTCCAACACCACAGACATCCGGGAGCGCTTCTGATAGCTTGTTTTAGCGTGTATGCAACAAAGTCCTCAGGTAAGGCGTTAAAGTGGTAACTATGTTGAGGATCCCGAAGAAAACGATCCCACCGTTACTGCGCGGGTTAAAAATTGTGGCTGCGGTGATTGCGACCCTGCAAGCCGTGACGGTTACGGTTATCGTGGCGATTGACCAGTTACGTAAGTTGCGACAAACCGGTAAACCGGGTGGTTATCCCCAGATTAAACCTCAACCGATCCGGGTGGATCGCTCCTGCCTGAAAACCTATATGGATGGAGAAACTCTCTATCGCGATATGCTTGCGGTTATCGAGGGCGCGAAAGAGCGGGTATTCTTTGAAACTTTCATCTGGAAATCAGATGAAATCGGACAAGAATTCAAAGACGCCCTGATTCGGGCAGCAGAGCGCGGCGCCGAGGTCTATATCATCTGGGATCGTTTTGGAAATATGGTGGTCGATCCCCGGTTCTTCCATTTCCCCAGGTTAAAAAACCTGCATGTCCTGGGATATTCCTTAAAACATACGGCGCGTGATCACCGTAAAATCTTGGTAGTGGACTCCAAGGTGGGTTTTGTGGGGGGCTACAACATCGGCTCCTATTACTTGGACAACCAGTGGCGAGACACCCATTTGCGCATTAGCGGCTCCAACGTGTGGGAGCTGGAAAGCGCTTTCTTGGACTTTTGGAATTACGCGCAAAAATGGCATTTGCGTTTAAAGAAAGTGCGGGATCCGCGTGCCAAATCCTGGAATTCGAAAATTCAAGCCTGCGTTAATGACCCGAAACGACTGTTATTTCCAATACGCGGAATGTATGTGAACGCCCTGGATAAAGCACAAGAATCCGCCTATATCACTTCGGCTTATTTCGTTCCCGATCGGGTAATCCAGCGTTCCCTCATTGATGCTGCCCGCCGGGGAGTGGACGTGAAGGTACTGGTACCAGCCAAATCAAACCATATTCTCGCGGATTGGATTTCCCGATCCTACCTAACTGACCTGCTCGATAACCAGGTGGAACTGTGGCTGTATGACAATGTCATGATCCACGCCAAAACCGCGGTTATCGATGGATACTGGTCAACAATCGGCACCGCCAATATCGACCGGCTATCAATGACCGGCAACCATGAAATAAATATGTCGATTACCTCCCGGCCGCTAGCGGCGAATATGGAGAATATTTTCTTTACTGACCTGTTAAATGCGCGCTCTATTAGCCGCCACGAATGGAATCAGCGTCCCTTTATTGCCCGGATAGCAGAGCGACTATTACGTCCCTTCGCCTTCCTGGTCTAAGCTCAATCGACCGCTGCTGTCGCCTCGAGCCCGATGGGGGGTTTAGAGGCGTAATATGACCGGGAGAGCCGCGGGCATTAGACTGGGGCTATGTCGACAATTGATAGGGATGAAGTAGTGCGCGTGGCCGCTTTGGCGCGGATCGCACTCACCGATGAAGAAATAGACCAGTTCGCGGGGGAGCTGGGGCAGATCGCGGCGGCGGTTGCTACCGTCTCTGAGGCCGTAGGACCTGATACTAAAGCCACCTCCCACCCGATTGAGATGAGCAATGTACTCCGACCAGACGAGGTAGGACAGTGCCTTGACCGGGAGGAACTATTGTCCGGAGCGCCTTTGGCTGAAGATGGCCAGTTCCGGGTACCGCAAATCATTGGGGAGGAGTAACCGTGGAAGACTTTTTGAAACTTTCAGCCCTGCAGCTAGCGGAGAAGCTGCGCGCTGGGGAGCTGACTTCCGAACAGCTGACTCAGGCTTGCCTAGATCGGATTGAACAGTTAAACCCGAGCCTAAATGTGTTCGTGCATTTAGATTCCGAGGGCGCCTTAGAGACTGCCCGGCGCGTAGACAAGGCTCGCCAGAGCGGAGAAGAACTACATCCCTTAGCCGGTCTGCCGATTGCCTTGAAAGACAATATGGTTACCCGCGGGCAGGAAACTACTTGCTGCTCCAAGATTTTGGCTGGTTGGAAGCCTCCCTACGATGCCACGGTAGTTAGCAAAATCAAAGATGCGGGGCTCCCGATTATCGGTAAAACCAATATGGACGAGTTCGCGATGGGCTCGTCTACTGAGCATTCTGCCTTTGGGCCCACCCACAATCCTTGGGATCTTTCTCGGATTCCCGGTGGCTCGGGCGGGGGGTCGGCTGCGGCAGTCGCCTCCTTCATGGTGCCTTTAGCTTTAGGTTCCGACACCGGTGGCTCGATTCGTCAGCCCGGTGCAGTAACTGGCACCGTGGGCGCCAAACCCACCTACGGGGCGGTTTCCCGATACGGTCTGGTAGCTATGGCTTCCTCGCTAGATCAGATCGGTCCGGTGACCCGCACGGTGGCGGACGCGGCGGCGTTACAAGAGTTAGTGGGCGGGCATGACCCCTTTGACTCCACTTCCCTAGATGAACCGGTTCCGGCATTGCTGGAGGCAGTGCAGGAATACCAAGGTAAAACTGACCTCTCAGGGCTGCGCCTGGGGGTAGTTAAACAGGGCAGCGGAGATGGCTACGAAGAGGACGTAACCCGCACCTTTAACGATACGGTGGCGGCTTTGAAAGAGCGGGGAGCTACGGTTACTGAAATCGATATGCCTTCCTTTAAAGACGCCCTCGCCGCCTACTACTTGATTATGCCGGCAGAAGTTTCTTCTAACATGGCACGCTTTGACGGTATCCGTTTCGGAATCCGGGTAGAGTCGACCTCCGGGCCGGTAACTGCCGAAACCGTAATGGCGGCTACCCGCGAAGCCGGTTTTGGGGCAGAAGTTAAACGCCGGATTATTCTGGGTACCCACGTGTTATCTGCCGGGTACTTTGATGCCTATTACGGTAGCGCCCAAAAGGTACGCACCTTGGTGCAAGAAGACTATGCCAAGGCGTTCTCGCAGGTAGATGCGCTAGTGCTGCCTACTTCGCCGACTGTAGCCTTCAAACTCGGGGAAAAGATTGGCGACCCGCTGACCATGTACAACTGCGATATTGCCACTATCCCCGCGAACCTGGCAGGTATTCCGGCGATCAGCGTGCCGATCGGGTTAGATCATCAAGGACTGCCGATTGGTTTCCAGGTAATGGCGCCTCAGCGTGCCGACGCCCTTATGTATCAGGTAGCCCAGGCCGCAGTTGACGCCTGCGGCACCGATGTTCCGGCTGCTTGCCCGGTGAAGTAGAGGAGAAGCAATGAGCGATTTAATGAAATACGAAGATGCAGTAGCCGAATTCGATCCGGTATTGGGGTTAGAAGTCCATGTTGAGCTGGGCACTGAAACCAAAATGTTTGATAGCGCCCCGAACTCTTCACTGGGGGAACCCAACACTCGGGTAACCCCGGTCTCTGTAGGGTTACCCGGATCCCTACCGGTAGCTAACGAGCGGGCAGTGGAATACGCGATCAAGATTGGGCTGGCACTCAATTGCGAGATTGCCCCCTTCTGCCGCTTCGCCCGTAAAAACTATTTCTATCCCGACCTGGCGAAGGCCTACCAGATTTCCCAATTCGATGAACCTATCGCCCATGACGGTTATGTAGATGTTGAACTCGATGATGGGGAAATCTTCCGGGTCAATATTGAACGTGCCCATATGGAAGAGGACGCTGGTAAAAACACCCATATCGGAGGCGATGCCGGTCGTATCCAAGGTGCCGCCTATTCCCTGGTGGACTATAACCGCGCCGGGGTGCCGCTAGTTGAGATTGTTACTCGCCCTATTGAGGGCGCGGGGGATCGCGCTCCCGAGGTAGCTGCCGCATATGTGCGTACTTTGCGCGATATTTTCCGAGCCCTGGAGGTTTCCGAGGCCCGGATGGAACGGGGAAACGTGCGCGCGGATGTGAACGTGTCTTTGCGGCCCAGCCCGGATGCGCCCTTGGGAACCCGCACGGAAACTAAGAACGTGAACTCGTTTAAAGCCATTGAAAAAACGGTTACTTTCGAGATTCGCCGCCAAGCCAAGATTCTTTCTGAAGGTGGCAAAGTTATCCAAGAAACTCGTCACTGGCATGAAGATACTGCTACCACTTCTTCGGGGCGGGAAAAATCTGACGCTGAAGATTACCGCTATTTCCCGGAACCAGATTTGGTGCCGGTAGCTCCTGCGAAAGAATGGGTGGAAGAGCTACGAGCCAACCTGCCGGAACTGCCGGTAGCCCGGCGCCGCCGCCTGCGCGAAGAATACGGTTTCTCCGATATGGAAATGCGAGACGTGGTAAACGCGGACGCCTTGGATATTATCGAGGCCACGGTCGCGGCAGGAGCAGCGCCCCAGGCTGCGCGGAAATGGTGGATGGGGGAAATCTCCCGGATTGCCAAAGAAAAGAACCTGGGTCTTGAGCAGGTAGCGGCCAAGCCCGCCGATGTGGCGCAGCTACAAGACTTGGTTGACCAGGGTAAACTTAATGATAAGTTGGCTCGAAAGGTGATCGCCGGGGTACTGGAAGGTGAAGGTACCCCCGCCGAAGTTATGCAGGCGCGCGGACTAGAAATCGTACGAGACACCGCTGCCCTAGAGGCCGCAGTCGCCCAGGTGATTGCGGATAACCCGAAAGTGGTGGAGCAAATCAAAGGCGGAAAAGTTAAGGCGATTGGCGCCCTCATGGGTGGGGTCATGCGTGCCACCAAGGGGCAGGCAGATGCCGGTGAAGCTCGGGAAATGATCCTCAAGCAAATCAACGGCTAGTTCTCGTACTTTGCGCGAGGTGGTTACTCGCGGGGTACATGCGGGGGAGAGATTTTCCTCCCGCCCCTACCCACTTAGACCCGCACGTGCGGGGGCGGATTTTGCCTCCCCGCCCAAAAACTCGTGAAAGACCGAGGTCTTTCACGAGTTTTACGCCCGCCTAGCCTGCTCGGCATAAATCCGCCCTCGCACGCCTGCATGCCACCCGGGATTTTACTGCAGTTTCCTGAGCCTAGTGAAGTGGGAATAACCACGGAATACAAGCCTGTATAGTCCAATAGTTACGGTTGCGTTTACCTTTGTAGCGCGAAGAAAAGATTTATCCGAGTTAACCTGCAGACCGGTATTACCAATAGGAAGAAGCGGACGGCGAGAATGATCCGTAATAAGCGCGGAGGAGAGATTTTATCCGAGTGGGTGCGGTGGGCATAAGAATTTGGAAAACGGCGCTACGTTTTCCAAATTCTTGGGCGGGAGGAAAAATCTCTCCTTCGCGCATTTAGTAGCTAGTTCGACCTTCACTTTTTCTTGGGGGGAGTGGGGTTGGGAACCGAACCTTTCTTGGAACGCGGACGCACCATGGCTTGCAGTCCTTCGCCAGAGACCGCCAGCCAGTAGAGGTCAAACTGTCCGAAAGTAGCGCTGCGTAGCTGGGTGGGGTCAGCCACCGGGGCAAGCAAGCGGGCAATCACCATATCGGAAGCCCCTAGTTTACGTAGCAAGGCCGAAAAAGTTTTGAAACTTGCGGTTTTGCCAATCCCGGCAACCGCTATCGAGGAAAAATCGTCCTCACACTCGTACAAGGGGCGCTGATCTTGGGGTATGCATTCATAAAATGCTGCTTGTAGAGCCTGCCGTGAGGCCTCGCTATTATGGCTACGCCGGTAACGTAAAATCGTCCATCCCGCGACAATCCCGACGATAACTCCCAATAGTATCCAAAGCGCCACAACTATCCCTCGAAAGCCGATAGTGTCTGCTGGTAAACCTGCTGATCCTCGGGGCTAAAACAACAGATAATTATGGAGTTTAGGGTAGAGGGAGAGACGGAAAAATCTTTGATTTGCTCTATGGCAATCGCGGCTGCCTGCGCTATGGGGAAGCGGTAGACCCCGGTTGAAATCGAGGGGAATGCTATTGAACGACAATGGTTCTGCGCAGCCAGGTGTAAGCAATTGCGCCAACAAGTCGCCAAGAGCTCGGCTTCCCGACTGCCTCCACCATGCCAAACCGGCCCAGGAGTATGTATCACGTACTTGGCAGGTAGGTTATAGCCCCCGGTGACCTTAGCTTCCCCGGTTCGGGCTCCGCCTAGGGTGCGGCATTCTTGGAGCAGACCGGAACCGGCTGCGCGGTGAATAGCCCCGTCTACACCGCCTCCTCCCAGTAGGGAAGTGTTTGCCGCGTTGACAATCGCGTCAACATCCAGCGTAGTGATATCCGCTAAAACTACTTCTACCTGCAGTGTTCCTAATTGCATTTCATTAATCCGTTATCTTTGATCGAGCAGTAGCCGAAGGGATTCTTTTCTAAGTAGCGTTGATGGTACTCCTGTGCCGGGTAAAAGGCGGGAAGTAGGGAAGCGCTAGCGATTTCGGTGACTGGCTCGGCTCCATAAAGGTCGCGGATTTGGTTTCTAAGATCCAAAAGTACTGTCTGCGCTGTATGCTCTTGATCCGCCGTAGTGGGGAAAATTTGGGAGCGGTATTGCGAACCCACATCGCCGCCCTGACGGTTAAGGGTAGTGGGGTTGTGGTGGGAGAAAAATACCTCTAGCAGCTGGCGGTAACTGATCTGTGCAGGATCAAAAACCACTCGTACCGTTTCCGCGTGACCGGTAGTGTCAGTGCAAACCTGCTGGTAACTTGGGTTTTCTAGGTGTCCTCCCATGTAGCCGACTTCGGTTTGCTTCACCCCGTCTAGTTTGGAAAAAAGGCGTTCTGCTCCCCAAAAGCAGCCCATTGCAAAATAAGCGGTTTCGGTATTTCTCATGGTTTCAGTATAGAGGGCGATAAGATATTACTCCCGGTAGCAGGACGCCAGTTACTCCAAGAAAGCGTCAGTGACCGGAATTAACTGCGGATATTTGGGACTGTGACCATTCTCGGAGGAGCGTCCTCAGCAGTGGAGTTCTACGGGACTTAGCCCACGGATGCTTCCCGAATCCACCCTAAGCGCCGGAAATAGTATCCACAATGGATGAGAGGCTGGCAGGGCGCGGAAAATAAAAATATCTCACCGCATGCGGTGAGATATTTTTCAGGTAAGACTCTATCGGGATCTTACCTGGTGCCAAATGCCCTCGAAGAGTTACTTCTCCATAGAGTTAACTAGCTTCGCCAGCTTCGACTTGCGGTTAGCCGCCTGGTTGCGGTGAATAATCTTCTTTTGCGCGGCGCGATCCAGCTTCTGGCTGGCGAGGCGCAATTCAGATTCGGCTAGCTGGGCATCGCCAGCAGCCACCGCTTCGCGGGTACGACGTACCAGCGTCTTGAGCTCGGACTTTACCGAGCGGTTGCGCAAGCGGCGCTTTTCATTCGTACGAATACGCTTCTTCTGAGACTTAATATTTGCCAATTTTTCACTCTCTATGAGTATCCAATATGCGGTCTAGAGGGCTGAGCCGGATTCGGACTGGCGTGTGGGGCACGCTGGCAAGAAACCGGCAAGACTAAAGCCGACCGGGGCTAAAGTCCGCGAATCAGTCTAGCAGGCGCGAGCCTTAAGACGCTAAATAATTCGGGGGTGGTAATCAAGTTCACTTCTGCGTTTCGTCTCCGGAAAGGTCAGGGCTACCTCGAGCGCTTCGGTGGAGACTCTCCTGCCATCCTTGACAAAGCCGGCACCCAGTGAGGATCTCGCTAAAGTGTGAGCCTCAGCTACAAGATTTCCCGGCTAACGCCCAAAGGTTACCGCTAGCGACGTCCCTGGTTAGAGCGGCGACCTCTCAGGCGGTCTAATTGGCGACGTTCTTTTTTGGTTGGCCGGCCGGATCCTGGTTCCCGACGCGGTAGCGAGGGTAGAGACAGCTTTGGTAGGCGCTCGGGAGTTAAATCTTCATAGGCTAGGCGAGCTAGGGGATAACTTACTCGCCGCTCGAGTAGCTGCTTGACCTGTAATATGTGGTCGAAGCCTCCGATCCGCACCACTACTTGGTCGCCGAGACGAACCGGAGACGACGCCTTAGCACTCTTGCCATTGATCTTTACGTGACCAGCTTTGCAGGCTTTAGCCGCTGCCGAACGGGTTTTATACTTGCGTACCGCCCACACCCAAATGTCGGCACGCACCGAGGTGATGCTAGCGGCGGCGCCTGCTGCGCCCTCGTTATTATCTTCCATCCCCATCTAGTTTCAGCCGCTCCTAAAGTCACTAAGTCCTACATATTCCGATTTTTAGCGCGGTTTTTTATTTTTCATTCTAAAGGTTAGCGCTTCTAGTCCCCTCAGCGGGCGTAATTAGCGTAACCTAAGAGAAGATGATTATTGCCCCCGTGAGGGGTGTTGAGGAAAGGAATAAATTGGTACCTAATCCAATTCCCGCTGCCAAATTATCCAACGGGCGGGTTCCTTTGAACATTTTGGAGTTGGCGCCGCTTTCTACCGGGATGACCCGGAAAGAAGCCCTGGACACTTCGCTAAATCTGGCGAAGAATGCTGACCGTTTGGGCTACACCCGCCTGTGGGTAGCAGAACATCACGGTTCGCAAGTTTTCATGTGTTCGGCTTCATCGGTGATAATCACCCGCGCCTTGGAAAACACTACTCGTCTGCGGGTAGGTGCCGGCGGGGTGATGTTGCCTAACTGGGCTCCACTTACGGTAGCGGAAACCTACGGAACTCTTTACACCATTTACGAGGGGCGGGTTGATCTAGGATTAGGCAGGGCTCCCGGAACTGATCCAGCTACGGCTCGGGCGCTACATCGCGGCTCTAGTGAGCCAGCTTATTTCGAGGAGGATCTCGAGGAGCTCGCCAGCTACCTGTCAGATCAAAAATCAGTGGTGCACTCCGGGGTGGTTTCAGGTGCGGAAGCCTCGATTCTCGGGATTGAAGTTATCGGGGTGGATCGCCCTTACACTCGGGTACGCGCGATTCCTGGCGAGGGTACTTGCATCCCGATGTGGATGTTGTCTTCGTCCTCTGCGGGCGCCAAGGTTGCCGCTGACCTGGGAATGCCCTATGTGTTTGCTGGTCACTTCGCTCCTTACAATGTTGATGAGGCTATCGAGATATATCGGCGCGAGTTCAACGCGAAATCCCCGACTGCCATGGTGGATCATCCGGTAGTGATGATGGGGATGAACGTGATGTGTAACGAGGACGAAGCGGAAGCAAAGTACCAGTTCACTACGACCCAACAGGTTCAGGGTAATGTGCTTTCCGGGCGGCCGGGAACGCTCACCCCGCCCACGGATGATCTGGATGCGACTTTGGGTGAAAAGCTCGCCGATCGGGTGCGGGCATTGCCCTCTATCCACGCGGTCGGCACCCCGGAGCAAGTAGTAGAGAAGATGGATTGGGTTTCCCGTAAGTACATGGTAGATGAGATCATCACCGTTACTCACGCTTACGATCCCCAAGTACGCATTCATTCTCTAGAACTGGTAGCTAAAGCCTGGGGCTTGCCGATACTGCCAGCCGAGGGGGAAGCTGAAGAAGCGGAGCAAACACCTCCCACCCCGGAACCAGAAGTGGTAGAAATTGCGGAGGAAGAACCGGAGGAAAAGGTAGCGCCTAGGCCTGGAGCGTCGCGTAATCGCTCGGCAGTCTATGGGCCGGTGCACCGCAGTGACAGGAAAAAGCCGGCATTAAAGAACTCTGGTGCGACAAGCTCTGTGGCAGCCTCTTCCGATAGTGAGGATGCGTCAGCAAAGGCTAATGCTTCTAAAGCAGCGCCTGTTAAAAAGCCTGCGGCCAAGAAACCTGCCGCGACTAAGAAACCTGCCGCTAGGAAAACTGCGGCAAAGACCTCCACGAAAGCAGCCGCTAAACCTAAACCGGCAGCAAAGCCGGCAGCGAAGTCCGATGTTGCTAGTGAGCAAGCGACTCCCGCAGCAAAACCAACTGCTCGCACCCGTACCCGGCGTAAGCCGCGTCCTCGTAGTTAGGGGTTTGCGACTTAAGGCAATAGGATAACGCGAGAAGACAGCGGGATTTTAATAGGAAGATAATAGTATTGGCTAGTAGCGAGCGGGATTTAGGGATTTCCCCCGGTAATACGGATCCCCAGCAGATTCGTAATTTTTGTATCATCGCCCATATCGATCATGGCAAGTCTACGCTGGCTGATCGGATGTTGGGGGACACCGGGGTGGTCTCGGAACGAGATATGCGCGAGCAATATCTGGATCGGATGGATATTGAACGCGAACGCGGAATCACGATTAAATCCCAGGCAGTGCGCATGCCCTGGCAGGTGGGGGACACTCACTATGTGCTGAATATGATTGATACCCCCGGTCACGTGGACTTTTCTTATGAGGTGTCTCGTTCACTAGCTGCTTGCGAAGGGGCGATCTTACTAATCGATTCTTCGCAGGGGATTGAAGCGCAAACCCTAGCGAATCTCTATCTGGCGATGGAACATGACCTGGTAATTATTCCGGTACTTAATAAGATTGATCTTCCGGCGGCGCAACCAGATCGTTGTGCGGAGGAAATCGCGGGACTGTTGGGAGGATCCCCCGAGGAATGCCTGCGGGTATCAGCCAAGACCGGTGAAGGGGTGCCGGAGCTCCTGGATCGGATTGTAGCGGAGGTTCCATCCCCTAAGTCCAGCAGTAAGGAACCGCGTGCCCTAATTTTTGATTCCGTCTACGACACTTACCGCGGAGTAGTGACCTATGTGCGGATGATGGATGGCAGCCTTAAAAAGGGTCAGCGGGTAAAAATGATGTCCACTGGTTCTGAGCATGAGCTTTTAGAGATTGGGGCTATTTCTCCGGAGCCTACCCCGGCTGCTGGGTTAGGGCCGGGCGAAGTGGGTTATTTGATTACTGGCGCTAAGGATGTGCGGCTATCTAAAGTTGGTGACACGGTAACCAGTGCCAAGGATCCGGCCAGTGAGATTCTTCCCGGCTATCAAGAACCTAAACCGATGGTTTATTCGGGGATCTATCCGGTAGATGGTGATGATTTCCCGGATCTGCGAGAGGCGTTGGATCGGCTGCAGTTAAACGATGCGGCGATTACTTTTGAACCCGAAACCTCTGTGGCCTTGGGGTTTGGATTTCGCTGCGGGTTTTTGGGGTTGCTGCACCTAGAGATCGTGAAAGAGCGCCTGGAGCGGGAGGCTGGACTATCGATTATCGCTACTGCCCCCTCGGTGGTTTATCGCGTCACTCAAGAGGACGGTACGGAACTAGAAGTGACCAATCCTTCCGAATATCCGGATGGGAAAGTCATGGACGTGCAAGAACCGGTAGTGGAAGCTACGGTTTTGACTCCAAATGACTATGTAGGACGCATCATGGAGCTTTGCCAGGGCCGGCGGGGCACCTTAGGGAAGATGGAGTATCTATCCTCTGACCGGGTAGAAATGCATTATCGTCTGCCTTTAGCGGAGATCGTGTTTGACTTCTTTGACCAGCTGAAATCCCGGACGCGGGGCTTTGCTTCCTTGGATTATCACGAGGCAGGTACCCAATCTGCTGACCTGGTGAAGGTAGATATTTTATTAAACGGCGAGGGCGTGGATGCCTTTAGCGCCATTGTGCATCGGGATGCGGCCTATGCGTATGGGGATAAAATGACGCGGCGGCTAAAAGAGTTGATTCCCCGCCAGCAATTCGAGATTCCAGTGCAAGCGGCAGTGGGTTCGCGGATTATTGCCCGGCAAACTATTCGAGCGCTACGCAAAGATATGTTGGCGAAATGCTATGGCGGGGATATTTCCCGCAAGCGCAAACTTTTAGAAAAACAAAAGGCAGGAAAGAAACGAATGAAAGCAGTGGGCGCGGTGGAAATCCCGAACTCGGCTTTCATCGATGCCATAACCCAAGATGCTCCCACGGGAAAGGGGTAAGTCATGAGTGAAGAACTATCTGAACGCGAGGAAGCTGCAGCGGTACCAGGTTCTCAGGCGGAACTGACGGTGGGTGAAGCCGGAGGCCAGACCTCCGATTTTGACCTGTCATCTCCGGAAGGGCGCTATCTGGCCAGGTCGAAGTCTTTTGTCTCCCGGGCGCGCCAGCTTAGCGATTCTTTACAACATACTTGGGACGCCCATGCCGGTGACTATGTAGTAACGGTACCCGTCGGTGCCGGACATACCGCGGTGGCCGAGGATGCGAAACCCTTATCGTTTAAACGTCTCTTTGATCGCAAAGCGCTGGTGCGCCTGGAAATTGGGACGGGTAACGGCGATCAGATTGTGTCGGCGGCGGTATCGCATCCTGATCGGGACTATATCGGGTTCGAAGTTTACCGTCCGGGAGTAGCGCAAACCGTGTCGAAAGCGGTTAAAGCCGGGGTGGATAACCTGCGGATTATTGAGGCTGACGCGGCTCAAGCTTTACCGATTCTATTTGAAGAAGCCTCCTTGGATGAGGTGTGGACTTTCTTCCCGGATCCGTGGCGCAAAACCAAACATCATAAACGGCGTCTCGTGCAGGCCGAATTTGCGCGAACGGTGGCGCGAGTACTGCGTCCCGGGGGAGTATGGCGCCTGGCCACTGACTGGTCGGATTATGCCTTCCAGATGCGGGATGTTATTGAGGATTCCCCCTATTTTGAGAACCCATATGCGGGGGTTAATCCCCATGAGGAAGACCCGGATCCGGGTCGCGGCGGTTTTGCGCCGCGTTGGGAAGGGCGCGTGATGACTAAGTTTGAGCGGCGCGCAATCGATGCGGGACGGGAAGTGTTCGACTTGGTGGCACAGCGGCTTTCGTGAGTGGCACCTCCAAGCTAAAAGAGCTTTTTTCGGCTGCTTATGAGGGCGGATGCTCACAGCTCCCTGCAGTAGCGAGAGAGAACGCGACGCGGCTCGATGTGGGGCGGCAGGCGACCGACTTCGCGGTCTATATACATGTGCCTTTTTGCCGGGTGCGCTGCGGGTACTGCGACTTCAACACCTATGTGAAAGATTTTGGAGCGGGTGCTGACCGGGCAAGCTACCATGATTCGGCGCGTAAAGAGCTGGCGCTGGCAGCCCAGTTTTTGCGCGAGCATAAGCTGGTTCCACCCCCGGCGTCCTCGGTTTATTTTGGAGGCGGTACCCCCACCCTGCTAAGCGTACGGGCGCTTCGGGAAATCCTGGAGGAAGTGGTAAGTACCTGGGGAATAGCTCCGGGCGCCGAGGTTTCGATTGAAGCTAACCCGGACACGATAACTGACCAGGTGGCGCGGGAGCTAGCCGCCAGTGGATTTACTCGCGTGTCCCTGGGAATGCAATCGGCACTGCCGCAGGTATTGGCCACTTTGGAGCGGACTCATCGTCCGGAAAATCTTCCCCAGGCAGTAGCGGCGCTGCGCGGCGCCGGCCTCGCGGTATCTTTGGATTTGATTTACGGGACTCCGGGGGAGTCTTTAGCTGATTGGGAAGCTTCGCTGCAGGCAGCCTTGGCCTTAGAAGTTGACCATATTAGCGCCTATTCTTTGGTGATTGAGCCGGGCACGAAAATGCATGCCCAGGTGGAGCGGGGACAACTGTCTCCGATTGATCCCGATGGCCAGGCGGAAAAATATGAAATGGCGGACTCGCTGCTAAAAGCAGCCGGTTTCGAATGGTACGAGATCTCCAACTGGGCAAAGCGGCTAGAGGCCGAAAAACTTCCTAGCCCGCAGATTCCGGATGCTACTTATTTAACGAATGTATCGCGGCACAACCTGGCTTATTGGCGGGACTGGAATTGGTGGGGGATCGGGCCGGGCGCGCATTCTCATCTCGGTCAGGTGCGTTGGTGGAACTGGAAACATCCCCGCGGCTACGCTAGTCGCGTAGCCGCGGGTGACCTTCCAGTTCAAGATGGGGAGGTGGTCGCGGTGGCCAGTCGGGAATTGGAACGGATTATGTTGGGGCTGCGTACCGCTGCGGGAGTAAAAAGTTTGCGGGCAGAAGAACGATCCCAGTTACCGGCGCTGGTGGCGGCGGGATATCTTGAAGAAGCGGCGGCGCGCCGGGGCGAGGCGATATTAACTTTGCGGGGGCGTTTAATGGCTGACTATGTTACCCGCGAACTTCTGGGCTGGTAAGTTAGCGGGTGCCGGTGGCGGTAACGAAATCGATTAGTGATTCTACCGGCCCTAACAGCCCGGGTTCCAGGTCGCGCCAGTCGCGCACTTGGCGCAAAATGTGTTTCCAACCTTGAGCAATATCCGTCTGGCTTGCTGCTGGCAGGCCTAGCGCCTGCAGGCTGCTCACTTTAATATCGGTGCCGCGCGGTACCTGCGGCCAAGCGGATAACCCCAAGCGTTGAGGCTTTACTGCCTGCCACACATCCACAAAGGGGTGCCCGGCAATCGCGACTGCGTCCTCGCCAAAAGTTTCTATACAGTGCTGGGCGATACGCGACTCTTTAGAGCCGGCTACCAGGTGATCTACTAAGGCGCCGATTCTTGTCTGCGAGGTAGGAGCGAACTGAGCTAACCGCTCCTGAAGATGATCCACCCCGTCCAGGATCTCTACCACCACTCCCAGCTCTCGCAGGTCATCGCCCCAAACGTGTTCTACTAGCTCCGCGTCGTGGCGTCCTTCTACCCAAATCCGGGAAGCCCGCGCTACCCGCGCCCACTGCTTGTCCTGGCAAGGGTCGCGACGAGAACCCGAATTAGTGGCGGCGCGACCAGTTGCCAACTTAGGAGAGTTGTCGTTTTTGACTTTAGGTGCGGGAGCTCGCAGCTCTACCGGTTTTCCGTCAATCCAAAAACCGGCTCCTAGCGGGAAAGCTCGCACTTTGCCGCGGCGATCCTCCAGCTCCACCAGATACATGCCGCCGGCTTTATAACAGCGCAACACGGCGCCTACAAAACCGGTCATCACGTCCTCAACTACCAGACCGCGGGTAGCAGCAACCGGGCGGGAAGCAGGGAGCTTGCGCCAATTATCGTTAGCGAGGACGTCTTTTCCGTAGCGATCGAACACGCCCTAACTATAGGGGAAACTTTAGGCGCTACAGGCGATCGCCCCGGCAGAGTCTTCAGATTCGCCACTGCCGGAATAGTTAGGATCCAAAGCCGCCGCCTCTTCGGGACTGACCCAAGCTGGCAATTTGCTCAAGCGAGAAAGATATTCGCTAATGGCCTCGAAATCACGCAAGATTTCGGGAGAAGACACGGAAAGCACTTGGAAAACCACAAAGGCGCGAATATCGCTTTCGACGGGTTGCTCACCAGTAAGGAATGGACTTTCCCGCAACATTTCTTCCAGGCGTTCCAAAGCCAGCGAAAAATTCCGACTGCTTTGGGCATCCGCTTCTCCGTGAGAAACCGCCCAGGAAGGTGCCACCAGCTGCTTATTTAGCCAAGCATCGAGGGTATCTAGTTTTGTCTGCTCAGCTGCCGGATATAGGTCAGGGGCTTCAAAATGACTAAAAGGTTTCCAAGCGGTGCAAAAATCGAGCAGCATATCGGCGGACTCGGTAGCCACGATCTGGTTATCGCGCTGGGAATCTAGTATCACCGGCACGGTTTGCGGGTCATCAGGCTCAAAATTGGGTTGGCGGCGATAAAGCTCGCGCGCTGAACGCACCATCAGCGCCGGGTCATAGGAATAGCCGTCCCGAATAAACTCGAAACCATCCGGGCCTGATCCGGTAGCATAGCGTACCCCGATCGCGGCCTCTAAACCTAAAAGTCGCCGCGCAATCGTGACCCGGCGGCAATAGGGGCAGGTAGGAGAAACAACTAGCAGGTAGCGGCCGGCCTGTACCGGTAACTCTTCGCTACCAAAACGATAATTCGGGATCATGGACAACTCCTGTTCTCGAGGCTAGCTCCATTATCGCAAATGCGAGACTCCCTCGCGCGCTGAGCAAACCGAGAGAAAATGTGGCATAATAAACGGGTGCTCCGGGGTCGGTGAAAATCCGAACCGGCGGTAAAGTCCGCGACCCGCTCACTATGGGCGGCTGAACCGGTGAAATTCCGGTACCGACGGTTATAGTCCGGATGAGAGGCAGCACGGGCAGTTATGCCTTCATGGCGTCTGCGCGCGCCCACGCCTCCTCGGAACACGCTATTGACGAGGAGGATTTTTTTATTGGCGCTTTCAATGCCCTCTAAAGCTGCGCTTACTCACGGTCTCGCTGCCGCCAGCAAAGCTGCTCTCCAAGGCCCTAGAACTGGAGGAAATCCCCAGGTGGGATGCGCTATTCTTTCTCCTGCAGGCAGGATATTGTCAATGGGGTATCACCGGGGAGCGGGAAGCGCTCACGCGGAAGTAGATGCGCTAACCAACTTGAAAGAGGATACCGGATCTGCTCCACTGACGGCAGTAGTCACCCTGGAGCCGTGTAACCATACCGGTAAAACTCCTCCCTGTAGCCGCGCTCTGATTGAAGCGGGGATTAAAAATGTTATCTGGGCAGTCGATGACCCTAATCCTAGGGCCAGTGGTGGCGGAGAGTATTTAAGAAGCCAGGGGATTAACGCTATGCCCGCTAGCGAAGCGGGGATTGACGAAAACGTCCTCGCGAAGGCGCGGGAAGTTAGTGCCCACTGGGTGCAGGCCACCCGGCGCGGCCGGCCGTGGACTATCGCAAAAGTAGCGCAAACCCTGGACGGGTATTGCGCCGCTAAGGACGGATCTAGCCAATGGATTACCAATCGGCTCTCGCGTGCCTATGCGCACCGGATTCGTTCCAGCGTGGATGTGATTATTGCCGGTACCGGTACCGTCCTCGCTGATAACCCGCAGCTGTCGGCGCGTCTAGCCGATGGGCGTGATCTCCCGCACCAGCCGCGCCCCCTGGTGGTGGGCAAGCGCGATATTCCCACAGATTATTACCTGGCCGGCAAAGCAGAACCGGCACGTACCCACGACCTTAAGGCGGTACTAGAAAGCTGCTATCAGCGCGGCGAGATTTTTGCGCTCCTGGAGGGCGGGCCTACCTTGGTAACTGCGGCTTTGCAGACGGATCTCGTAGATGAACTGCATATTTACCTGGCTCCTCGCCTGTTGGGCGCGGGGCACAAAGGAATAGGCGACTTGGGGATTAGCGCTTTGACCAGTTCCTTGGATTTCCAATTGCAACAGGTTAAAGAGTTAGGCGGAGATGTTTTCTTGGCGTTAATAAAGGAAGGGGCGTCATGTTTACCGGACTAATAGCAGAGGTCGGGACAATTAGCTCGCTAAATAAGCGAGAAGCAGACCTAGAAATTGGGATTTCTTGCGCTTTTGCCTCCGAGCTATCCTCGGGAGAATCGGTGGCTACCTCCGGGATTTGCCTGACCGTGACCCGGATAGAAGGCGATACTTTCTATGCCTACGCCATGCCGGAAACCGTCAGACTCACCACCCTGGGACAAAAAAGCCTGGGTGAGGGGGTTAACCTGGAGCGCGCCCTCCTCCCGACGGATCGCTTAGGGGGACACCTGGTTGCCGGGCATATTGATGGCACTGGCTCGGTAACTTCCCTAGCGGAAGGGCAGCGTTGGCGGGAGCTACAGATTTCGGCTCCGCCCTCATTAATGCGCCAGATAGCTAAGAAAGGATCGATTGCGATCGACGGGGTATCTTTAACCGTAACCGCGGTGGGTGAGGACTATTTCCGGGTCGCAATAATCCCCGTCACCCGAGATAACACTACTTTAGGAACGCTTTCAGTCGGCTCTTTAGTCAATTTGGAGACTGACCAGATAGCGAAATATGTGGAACGTCTACTTGAGGGGAATAAAAACTAATGAGTGACTTGGACAAGTTATTCGCGCGGGTCAGCGTGGCTCTGCGGGCAGGAAAACCCGTTTTGGTAGCGGATTCGAAAGACCGGGAAAACGAAGTAGACGCGATTGTCAGTGCTCAAGAAGTTACCCCCGAGTGGATGGGGTGGATGGTGCGTTATACCTCCGGTTATATTTGCGCCCCCATGACAGCTGAACGTGCAGATTTGCTGGGATTGCCGATTCAATGGCCAGCTAATCAGGATCAGCTGCGCACCTGTTACACCGTTTCCTGTGATGCTGCAAGGGGAGTGACCACCGGGATTTCAGCTTCGGATCGCCGTACTACTTTACGGGCTTTAGCCAATCCTCTCTCCAGCAGCGAAGATTTGGTGCGTCCCGGACATATTTTGCCGCTGAGGGCGCGCAGTGGCGGGGGTTTTACCCGGGCAGGGCACACTGAGGCGGCAGTTGATTTAATGGAGCTAGCTGACTTGGTTCCGGTAGCCGCTATCGGGGAAATGGTTCACGATGACGGTTCTATGGTTCGTTACCGTCACTGCCCGGCAATTGCCGAAAAGTTTGACCTGGAACTAATTACAGTCGCAGAGCTGAAAGAATTCTTATCTCAGGGAAAAACACCGGTAGAGCCAGCTAAGATCACCCGAGTTAGCGAGATCGCCAGCGCCAAACTTCCCACACAATTTGGGGATTTTACAGTGCGTGCTTATCAGGATTCCGAATTGGGGACAGTACATATGGCTCTGATCTCCGAAAAGACTGCAGAGTCGACCGCGTTGGTGCGGATTCATTCCGAATGCCTGACCGGGGAATCTTTCGGCTCGCTGCGCTGCGATTGCGGGCCGCAACTACAGCAAGCGATGAGGCAGGTAGCGGACGAGGGCGGCGTGATTGTTTATCTGCGCGGTCAAGAAGGACGCGGGATTGGGCTTAGTGAAAAAATTAAAGCCTATGCCCTACAGGATCAAGGACGGGACACCGCGCAGGCTAATCTTGATTTGGGATGGCCAGTTGACCTGCGTGAATATGGGGCGGCGGCCGCTATTTTACGGGATCTGCAGCTACTTAAGATCCGTTTGTTGACAAACAATCCGCAAAAGGCGCTGCTTAGTCAAGATGGGATTGAAGTGGAGGAAACCGTACCCTTAGAAGTCGGGATCGATCCTCACAATATCGAGTATTTACGTACCAAACAGCGGCTGGGACATACCTTCCACAATCTCGACGATTTCGTGGCTAAGAAATAGTCGCAGCGCCCTATGGAATAATCGATTGGTACTGAGGAGGAAAAATGGCTGGAGCAGGAGTTCCCGACTTACATATTGCCGGAGCGGGCAAGAAAGTGGTGATTATCGCTACTCAATGGCATGAGCAGGTCATGGAAGGGCTGGTAGCAGAAGCTAAACGCGCCTGTCAGGACGCGAAGGCGGACTTTGAAGTAGTGCGGGTTCCGGGATCCTTTGAGCTTCCGCTTGCTGCAAAAGCCTATGCCGAAAGCGGGAAAGCGGATGCCCTGGTTTGTCTGGGAGTAGTGATTCGTGGGGGTACTCCTCATTTTGACTATGTTTGCGATGCCG
Source organism: uncultured Varibaculum sp. (assembly GCF_902489465.1). Taxonomy (GTDB): domain Bacteria; phylum Actinomycetota; class Actinomycetes; order Actinomycetales; family Actinomycetaceae; genus Varibaculum. The sequence goes on from NZ_CABTZZ010000011.1 coordinate 48,392, forward strand.
CGACCTATGGTCTTACCAAAGTGTCGGTTGAATCCCGGATTCCTCTAGGCTTTGGCTTGCTGACCTGTGATAACGAAGAGCAAGCCTTGGATCGCGCCGGGTTGGAATCCTCTAGTGAAGATAAAGGCTACGAGGCCGTACAGGCAGCGTTAGCCATGGTGCAAGTTTTGACGGAGGCTGAAAAGTAATCGGTTTTGTCTTTAGCTTTGCGCGAATCACAGGTTAGAGGTTAATAAGTAGCGGCCAATCAAGGTAGAGTTAGCAGTCGAGGCGGCCGAGTGCTGACAAAGGTTTTGCTGAGATTGAGCGCTACGGTTTCTAAGGACAGTGAGGAGATATGAGCCAGGCAAGTATCCGGCGGGACGATGTGTTGCGCGCCATCGTCACCGATTATGTGGAAACCGGTGAACCCGTAGGCTCTAAGGCGTTGGTAGATCGGCATGATTTGCGGGTATCCCCGGCTACGGTTCGCAATGATATGTCGGTGCTGGAAGAGAAAGGCTACCTTTATCAGCCCCATACCTCTGCTGGGCGAGTACCCACCGAAAAAGGGTATCGCGCCTTCGTGGACCGGATATCAGAGCTCAGCCCGATTACCAGTGCTCAACGGCGCGCAATTGAGACTTTCGTTTTAGGATCCGCTGATTTTGATGAAGTAGTAGCCCGTACCGTTCGGGTTTTAGCCCAGTTGACCCGGCAATTAGCGGTGGTGCAGTACCCGCATTTTGAGCGCAGCGGCCTGCGCCATATCGAGCTAATCCCAGTTGCAGAGTTCAAACTGTTAGTAATCGTGATTACCAATAGCGCCCGGGTGCAGCAGGCTACTATCGAGACGCGTTATGAGGTTGACTCTGCGAGCGCCCACTCTTTGGCTCTGCTACTAAACTCCACCTTAGAGGGAATGGAAGCATCGCAAATATCCCAGGTGGAGCCAGTATTAATGGCAGGAGCCGCCCCGGAACACCTGGAAGTGATCTCTCAGGTATTGCCGATTATTCGCGAGGCACTTACCGGGGAACGCACCGAGAGGATCGTGATGGTAGGGGCGGGAAATCTGGTGCGCTCTAGCCCCGAGTTTTCTAGTTCGATCGGCTCCATTTTAGATGCCCTGGAAGAGCAAGTAACCTTGCTGCGGCTATTTTCAGAGTTTGATCAACAAGATTCGCCAGTTACGGTCACGATTGGCTCGGAATCAGGAGAGCATTCCCTGTCGGAAACTTCCATTGTGGCAGGGGCTTACGGGGATAAAGAAAGCGGGGTCGCCCATGTCGGAATAGTAGGCCCGCAAAGAATGGACTATCCGCGCGCAATGAGTATCGTGCGTGCGGTTTCGCGGTATTTATCGCGGATGATGACCAGGTAGATTAGGAAAGAGGAATACGGATCCTTGGCTGATTACTATGAGATTCTAGGGGTTTCCCGGGACGCTACGGAGGCGGAGATTAGACGTGCGTACCGCCGTAAAGCCCGCAAGTTACATCCGGACGTAGCCGGACCGCAGTCAGAAGAGGCTTTCAAAGAGGTTTCGATGGCGCACGAAGTCCTGTCTGATCCGGAAAAGCGGCGCCGCTACGATATGGGCGGTGAGTCTGGTTTTGCCAACTCAGGTATGGGCGACTTTTCCATGTTCTCCGATATTTTCGAGAGCTTTTTCGGAGGGGAAACGGGCGCTGGCCCGACTCCGAGAGGGAGAAGAGGTGAGGATCTGCGTCAGCGCCTGGAAATCGCTTTAGAGGAAGCGGTTTTTGGGGTAAAGAAGCAGGTACAGGTGCGTACCGCAGTAGTGTGTCCTACCTGTGATGGAAGCTGTTGCGCCCCGGGAACTTCCCCGCGTACCTGTCAGGTTTGTAATGGCCGCGGCTCGGTCACCCGCTCTACCCGCACCTTCTTGGGGCAAATGCAATCCACCGTTCCCTGTAGCGCCTGTGCCGGTCACGGTACCACTATTCCTGATCCCTGCCCCGAGTGTTCCGGCGAAGGACGAGTACGTACCACTTCCACTTTGCAGGTAGAGATTCCTCCCGGGGTGCAAACCGGACATAAAGTGCAGCTGCGTGGTAAAGGCGCAGTAGGGCCGGGAGGCGGCCCCAGCGGGGATTTGTATTTAGAGATCAAAGTTAGTGCCCATCGGGTGTTTTCCCGCCACGGGGATAATCTGGAGACCACCTTGCGGGTGCCGATGACGGCCGCTATTTTGGGAACCAAAGTTGACTTGGAAACTTTTGATGGGACTCAAGAGATTACTATCGCACCTGGCACCCAGCCTGGCCAACAGATTCGGCTTGCCGGCTTGGGGGTAGGACGTTTACAGCGAGAAGGGCGCGGTGACCTGATTGTGAATATTATGGTTCAGGTGCCCACTAACCTAGATGCTGCTCAGCGGGAGCTAATCTCGCAATTGGCACAGCTTAGACAAGAAGATCGGGTAGAACCAGAACCGCTAGCGGATAGTGGAGTGTTCTCTCGCCTGCGGGAACGATTTGCAGGTCACTAATGTTTCTTCCGGTATTTTTAGGTGACGAATCCTGCCCACCGCTTTCTAGCCTGCAGGAAGGAGAACGCGGATCCCTTAAAGGGGCAGAAGCTGCTCACGCAGGCGGTTCGCTACGTCTTGGAGTAGGTGACCCCCTCGACCTGGTTGATGGTAAAGGGTTGCGCCTGCGCTGCCAGATACTGGCAACCGATAAAAACTCTTTAGAGTTTGAAGTACTTCAGGTAATGCACCTATCTTTACCACAAACGCAGTTTGGGCTGATTCAGGCGCTTTCAAAGGGTGGGCGTGATGAACAGGCGGTAGAGTCGGCAGTCGAGTTAGGGGTCAGCCGAGTGCGCCCCTGGGCGGCAGGGCGCTCTATTGTGCAGTGGAAGGGATCGAAAGTGCAGCGAGGCGCGAAGAAGTGGGAGTCGCTACTGCAAGCGGCAGCAAAACAGTCCCGCCGTGCCAACTGGCCTCTCCTAGATCCCTTAGCGGATTCGCGGAGGCTGCAAGAAATAATCGCTGCCGGAAGTAGCGAAGAAAAGTTTGTGTTGCTGGATCCGGATTCCTCCCTACCTCTTGTCGAAGCCTGGGAGCAGGTAAGCGAGGCGAAAATGATACACCTGATAGTCGGCCCGGAGGGCGGGGTGAGTCCGGAGGAAACTGCTAAGTTTTGTGCTGCTGGCGCGATTACGGCGCGGCTGGGGCCTACCGTTTTACGCTCCTCCAGTGCGGGACCGGCTGCCTTGGCGGCGTTAGGACTTTGCAGCGGCTTGTGGGGACGGAAGGAAGCACTCTGAGATGACCGATGAGCTAACCCAGGTGCTAATGCCCGAAGACTTGGATCCGGTGCTGGTGTTTGGCCCGGGAGACCAGGTACTGCGGGCAATGCAAGATAACTTGCCGGGGGTGCGGATTAATTCGCGCGGCAATATCGTAACTTTTCAAGGAAACCCGGGCGAGGCGCGGATGGGTGCCGATCTGCTAGGCGAGTTGATTGCAGCTGCCCGTCACGGTAATCCCTTATCTGCCACGGCAGTTCAGCAGGCCCTAACCCTCATGTCATCCCAAGAAACCTTGCCGGTATTACGTACTAAACACCGGCAGGTTAGGGCAAAAACCCCCGGTCAACAAAGTTATATCGAAGCGATCAGCAATAATCGGATCGTCTTTGGAGTAGGGCCAGCCGGGACCGGAAAAACCTATCTGGCGATGGCAAAAGCGGTGGAAGCTTTAGAATCTGGGGCGGTGTCCCGGATAGTTTTGACCCGTCCCGCGGTAGAGGCCGGGGAATCACTCGGTTTTTTGCCCGGTACGCTCACCGAAAAGATCGATCCCTATCTGCGTCCTCTTTATGATGCCTTACGGGAAATGCTGGAACCAGCAGAACTTGCCCAGCTGCTAGAGTCGGGAACTATCGAAGTAGCTCCCTTAGCCTATATGCGCGGGCGCACGATTTCTCATGCCTTTATCGTGCTGGATGAAGCCCAAAACACTACCACCCAACAGATGAAAATGTTCCTCACCCGCTTAGGGGAGGGGTCAACTATGGTAGTGACCGGCGATATTACCCAAATTGACTTGCCCCGCGGAAAACTGTCGGGACTTAAAGATGCGCGCAATGTCCTTACCGGAGTTAAAGATATCGAGTTTTGTTATTTAACCAGCGAGGACGTGGTGCGCGATAAGCTGGTGGGGCTGATTATTGACGCCTATGAACGACATGCGAACACGTTAGATGAGGGGGAGAAATACCGGTGAGCGTAGAGGTATTAAACGAAACTGAATACCAAATCGACGGGGAAGAATTCCAAGAGCTTGCCGCCTATGTGCTGGAGGCAATGCATGTGTCTCCAGCAGCTGAAATGTCGCTGATTTTCGTGGAACCGGATGCGATTGCTGCCCTGCATGAGCGTTGGTTAGACCTAGAAGGCCCGACCGATGTAATGAGTTTTCCGATGGACGAACTGCGCCCTGGAAACGCGGATTCCCCGACCGAGCCAGGTATCTTGGGGGATATTGTGATTTGCCCCCAGGTTGCAAAGGCACAGGCAGCTAAGGCTGGGCATTCTTCCACCGAAGAAATGTTGCTGCTTACAGTGCACGGAATCTTACATCTTTTAGGGTATGACCACTCCGAAAAGGATGAAGAAAAAGAAATGTTTGCTTTGCAACGCAAACTCTTGCTGACCTTCTTAGCGGAGCGGAGCTGAAGTTGATCTCCCAGATACCTGCGGGAGGGCTCCTCGCCTTAACGATTGCATTAGTGGGGGTAGATGCCGCCTGGGCAGCGGCTCTGGGAGCCTTCCAAACTCTTTCCCATGCGCGGGCTCAAGACCTGGTTGAAGCAGGGCGCCGCCACGCGCCGTTAGTACGCTCCCTATTAGAAGATAGGGTTCATACCGTGGCTATCTGTCAGTCATGGCGTCTATTTGCGCAGGTATTAGCGGCCACCTGTATGACTTTGGCTATGGTAGGTTTTGGCCTAACCTGGTGGGTGGCGCTTCTAGTATCGCTACTGGTATTGGGGGCGCTGCTGCTGATTTTTGCCACTTTTGTTGGTATGCGCGTAGGGCGTTATCGCCCCGAAGCTACCGCTTTGTGGCTGAGCAAAATGGTTAATTTCGGGCTAAAAATATCGGTTCTTTCTCGCCCGGTAGAATGGATTGTGCGAAAGATCGCGCCCCTCGGTCCGGCAGATGAGGCCGCTTCCCGTGCCGAAATCGCGGAAGATTTCCGGGAAATGGTTGATGAAATGGCCGAGGAAGAGAATCTAGCTTTTGAGGATGAAGATCGCCAGATCGTGCGGTCTGCCTTGGAACTGGGGACTACTCTGGTTCGCGAAATTATCGTTCCTCGTACCGATATGGTGGCGGTAGAAACCACAACCGTAGCCAGAGAAGCTTTTGAAGTTTTCATTCAATCTGGTTTTTCGCGGATCCCGGTGCTCGGTGAAGATGCTGATGATGTGCGGGGTATGCTCTATCTGAAAGATCTGATTTCGCGCTGTTTTTCTCGCCCCGAACTAATGGATCATCCGGTTCCTGAAATGATGCGCGAAGCCTTCTTTGTCCCCGAAGTAATGCTCGCCGACGACTTAATGCGTCAGATGCAAGTTGACGCTCCCCATATCGCGATAGTGGTTGACGAATGGGGAGGAACCGTTGGCCTGGTGACCATCGAAGATATTTTAGAAGAGCTGGTCGGCGAGGTAACTGATGAACATGACCGCGCTGAGCAAGAACCGGAGCAGCTCAGTGCTAATAGCTGGTTGGTGCCTGCCCGTTTAGGCTTAGATGACCTCGCTGAACTAGTACGTCTGGAAATAGATGATGACGAAGTGGATACTGCTGGTGGGTTGCTTGCCAAAGCTTTAGGAAAAGTGCCTCTGCTGGGATCACATGCCCAGGCAAAGGGACTGGAGATTACAGTGAAAGAAGTTGCTGGCCGGCGCCGGCAAATGGATACTCTATTGATAAAACGTCTCGACACAGAAACGGACGAATAATGAGTGAGCAAGACAAAAAAGCGCCTAGCGAGCATCGCGCAGGATTTGTTTCCATCGTGGGTCGCCCAAATGTTGGCAAATCAACCCTAACGAATGCGCTGGTAGGACAGAAAGTGGCAATCACTTCTTCGCGTCCGGAAACTACCCGACATAACGTACGAGGAGTAGTCCAGGGGGAGGATTATCAGATCGTGTTGGTCGATACTCCCGGTCTGCACCGCCCCCGCACGCTGCTGGGTAAACGCCTAAACGATATGGTGCGCGAAGCCTTAGTAGATGTGGATGCGGTGGTTTTTTGCGTGCCCGCGGATCAAAAGATTGGTCCGGGCGATCGCTATATTGCTGCCGAACTTAAAGAACTCAATATTCCGGTTATATTGGCGGTTACCAAAGCTGATCTGGTTTCGAAAGAGCGGATGGTATCAGCACTGGTAGCTGCGGGCGAACTGGGAGATTGGAAAGAGATTGTCCCCGTGAGTGCCAAAGAAGGCGAAGTGTCGGTACTGGCGGATCAGATCGCGAAATACCTGCCATTTTCTCCACCTCTATATCCACGCGACCAAGTAAGTGACGAGTCAGTAGAAAAACTGATTGCGGAATTTGTGCGCGAGGCAGCACTAGAAGGGGTACGCGAAGAACTCCCGCACTCGATTGCAGTGCAGGTAGAAGAGATTCTCTACCAGGGGGAAGATAATGGGCCGAGCCTAGGGTACGGTACGCACCGCGCCTCGGAAAATAATAAAGATAATGCCAAAGGTGCAGAAGTCGAAGTTGCTTCGGGCGATGCCCAATCCCCGTCCTATACAGCGGATCAAGGTGAGGCCGCGTCCCCTCAGCAGGAAATTAAACCCTTAGATGTGCATGTAAACGTGTTCGTGGAACGCGATTCCCAAAAAGGAATTTTGATCGGTAAAGGTGGCAGCCATATTCGCCGTGTGCGGATAAAATCCAAACGACAGATTCAAAAACTATTGGGGCGTCCAGTGCAGTTGCACCTGCATGTACGGGTGGCAAAGAATTGGCAGTCGGACACGAAAATGCTCGGGCGTCTGGGATTCTAACTCTCTACCTCAAGGGGATAGGCGCTTTGAGCTCGCTTTATTAGGCAGCCGGTAGTTATCTGTGCTTCGCTGATAGAGGACAAAAGAATTATTGTAAACGTTTCCCTATAGATAAGTTTTCCTGTTAGGATCTTTAACATTAAGTTCTAGCGCGAGGAGGCGTTTATTCGTGGCAACCATCAGGGATGTGGCTAGGGAAGCGGGAGTCTCGATTGCTACCGTTTCGCGTGCTTTGAATGGGAATCCACATCTAGCTGGCGATACCCGGCAGAAAGTATTGGTAGCTGCCGAGAAACTAGGTTATCAAAAAGACCGATTAGCAGCGGCGATGCGCACCGGGCGTACCGGAGCCATCGGGTTAGTGGTTGGAGACGTGATGAACCCGTTCTATGCGATGCTGGCGCATTGCGTGGAGCGGGCGGTACATTCCCATGAAGCTTCCCTCGTACTATCTAATGCGCATGAGGATGGGCAAAGCTACGAAAACGGGATTCGAGCCCTGGCAAAACAAGGGGTAGATGGGCTGCTAGTGGTACCGCCCTCCCGGGTGTCACCGGGATGGAAACATCCAGATCCTCCCGAGTCAATGGCAATGGTGGCTCTAGATCGAGAAGCTCCGGGAGCCAAGATTCCCTCGGTAGTGATTGATTCTGCTAGAGCAATGCAAGACCTGGGAGAGCATCTACTCGCTGCTGGGTATCGCCATCCCGCTTATCTTGCAGGCCCCGAGTTTTCTTTATCGGGGCAAAGACGCACTGAAAAACTCCAGGAAGCCTTAGCTAACTGTGGTTTCGAGAAGCTAGAAGTGGAATATTGTCACCACGAGGCAGTGTCTGCGGCTAGTGCCGCCCGGGCTCTATTGGCACTGTATCGTCCCGATATTATTATCTGCGCCTCCAACCAGATCGCCCTGGGGGTATTGATGATAGCCAAAAGTATGGGGATGCAGCTAGGTACCGACTTGGGATTAGCAGCAATCGATGATATTCCCTGGTTTTCAGTAATGTCTCCGGCGATCACCGTAATTGATCAACCGGTTGATAAACTCGCCAACCTGGGGGTAACCGTACTGATGAAACAGATTTTCGGTGCCTCCTATTTGCCGAAAGCTGGGGATCGTTTAGTAGCCGGTGAAGCTGCCTTTATTCCTCGGGAATCCACCCAAGGACCACACTTGTCTGCTCAATATGCGGGCCGGTGGTTACCAGAAAGTGGAAAAACAGTTTAGAGTAGTCCCGTGCGCATGATTATTCTGCTGCTAGGTTGCCGCGACGAAGTCCAGTAAAACTGGTCGAGGCTCGTCGCGGGATTCTTTGGTGTCTTCGGCCAGCCACTTAAAAAGCAGAAAGAAATCTTAGAATGCAAACTACTGGTAAAGCCCCTCTTCAGCAACCTTCTGGAATGCCGTTTCAAAAATATGCTCATTTTTGGGGTACTTCTCTGAAACTGCCGGATCGTACCTGGCCAGATAAACATGTTACCCAGGCTCCCCGTTGGCTATCTACAGATTTGCGGGACGGTAATCAGGCTTTGATTGACCCCATGGATCCGCTGCGGAAACGGAAAATGTTTGATCTGTTGGTGCAGATTGGATTGAAAGAAATCGAGATTGGGTTTCCGGCGGCTTCGCAGATAGATTTTGATTTTGTTCGCTCGCTGGTGGAAGAGGACGCGATTCCCGAGGACGTGTGCGTTTCAGTGCTCACCCAGGCGCGCGAAGATCTAATCGGACGCACCGTAGAATCCCTAGTGGGAGCGCCACGCGCCAATGTGCATATCTATAACGCCACCTCACCGACTTTTCGGGAAGTAGTATTCCATAACGATAAAGCCGCTACCGTGGAACTGGCAGTAAGCGGCGTGCGCGAGGTAATCGCGCAAGCAGAAAAGCAGCTAGATGATTCCACGGTTTTCGGGCTGCAATATTCTCCAGAAATTTTCGTAGATACCGAAGCCGAGTTTGCCCTGGAAATCTGCGAAGCAGTCATGGATATTTGGCAGCCCGATGAGGACCGCGAAATTATTTTGAACCTGCCGGCTACCGTAGAGCGTTACACCCCGGACTCCTATGCGGATCAAATCGAATGGATGAGCCGTAACCTGAGCCGTCGCGAACACGTATGCTTGTCGGTACATAACCATAATGACCGGGGGACGGGGATTGCCGCGGCAGAACTTTCTATGAAAGCCGGTGCTGACCGGGTAGAAGGCTGCCTGTTGGGTCAGGGAGAACGCACTGGCAACGTAGATTTGATTACTTTGGCAATGAATCTTTATTCCCAGGGAATAGATCCCATGCTGGATTTGTCTGATCTGGACCGGGTGCGCGAAACCGTAGAGTATTGCACGCGTATGGAAACTAATCCCCGTCAACCCTATACCGGCGATCTGGTTTACACTTCCTTTTCCGGCTCCCACCAGGACGCTATTAAGAAAGGCTTTGATAAGCGGGCTCGAGCAGTGGCAGCTGCTGGCGGTGACCAGAATCAGGTGATCTGGACAGTGCCTTACCTGCCTATTGACCCCGGTGATGTAGGACGCGACTACCAGGCGGTGGTGCGGGTAAATTCCCAGTCTGGTAAGGGCGGCATCGCCTTCATGATGAAACGGGATTATTCCTTGGATCTACCGCGCCGTCTGCAGGTAGAGTTCTATCGCCACGTCCAGGACTACACGGAAAAGTTTGGGGGAGAAGTCAATTCCGAGCATTTGTGGAAGATTTTCGCTGACGAATATCTGCCCGGAGAAGAACACAGCCTTTCGCCTTGGGGGCGCTTCAAGCTGCGGGATTCTCTCGCCGACACCAACCATGAAACCGGGGAAGTATCTTTACGGGCACAGGTAAGTGATAACGGATGTTTGCGCATTTTAGAGGCGGTGGCACCCGGGCCTATTGAGGCTTTTATTACTGCTTTCCAAGGGCTCGGTTTGGATATCAAGGTGCTCGATTATGTAGAGCACGCGATGGAAACCGGTGAGAGTTCGCGGGCAGCAGCCTATATTGAGGCCGAGATTGCCGGTCAGGTGCTGTGGGGAGTAGGTATCGATCCCTCGATTACCCGCGCTACTTATAAGGCAGTCATCAGTGCCCTCAATCGCGCCGAGCGCTAGGATGTCTGCAAAAAGTGCGCTAGGGTGTCTGCAAATAGTGCGCTAGCGCCCTGAGAGCTGCATTAACCTAGGAGCGCTAGGGGGATTACTGCTACCCCGTCCTTGCGGCGGTAGGCGTAAGAGCCGGTATATACCAGGATTTTATCCAGTAGCCGATTTCCGAGGCGGGTTTCTAGCCAGTTGAGGTGGCGGACGTCCTCTGCGTCTATGACTGCCGAGGACTTCGCCTCGAATGCGATAGTTTTCCCGTCATAGCGCTCGATAATCGCATCTACTTCACGTTCTCCCGAAGATGTGCGGAAGTGAAAGATCTGAGATTCGCATTCTTGAGCAGCTCCCCGTAAGGTGAGCAACATCAGCGATTCAAATAGCTGCCCATAAATTTCTAGGGTTCCCTCGGCGCCACTGGTCAAAACATCTTCACTGACCCCCATAAGATAAGCGGCTAACCCCGGATCTGCCAGGTGGTGTTTAGGAGCTTTCGACAATCTTGAGAAGGCTGTATAAGTGGGCGTCCAAGCGGGAACCGGGTCTAAAATCCAAAGTTTTTCCAAGAGATTTCGATACCCGCTGGTAGCAGATTTTGAAGGTAAATCGCCCTCTGCCGGTAACGCCGCCTTTAATATCTTGGTGTATGAAGCAGTAGTGGCGGTGGCAGCAGAATAGGCGCGCAGCCATGCCCGTAATGCAGCCGGCCTGCGCAAATTAAGTCCCTGTTCGGGGAAATCTCGGTCAACGATCCTCGAAATGTAGCCATCAATACTTGCTCTGCGTGCCCGGGGGAAAAGAGTCTCAATCTGGGGGAAGCCGGTGGAACAGATGGCGCGGGCGTAGTCCGAATAGGAAAAGTTACTTTCCCCAGATATCGGAGTGGAGAAGGGTTTCGAAGAAAAAATATCGCGGATAAAAATCTTTGGGGTAGTGCCGGGGCGTTCCGATAATGCTAGAGGACGCATCCGCAGCGAGATAATTCTCCCGGCGCCAGAATGGGTGTCCACATGTTCAATTGGGGTAGCGCTGCCGGTAAAAAGAAAACGAGTATCGGCTTTTTCATCGATAAGCCGGCGGACGCGATCCCAAACGGGCGGATAGTTTTGCCATTCGTCAAGCAGCACAGTTTTGTGGGAGGTAAGCTCTGTTCGCAGCTGCGAGGCGACGAGATTGCGCACATCCGGAGAATCCAATTCGAGGACGCGTTCTGCTCTACGTGAAGCGGTGACGGTTTTCCCCACGCCTTTAGGTCCGTCAAGCGCGATTCCATGCAACTCTGGAAGCAGCGCATCAAGCTCATTGTCTACATAACGCCTCAAGTAATTTCCGGAAGAACCTGGAAGCATGGTTACCTCTATTAATAGATGCTAAAAGTCGTTTTACATGAAGTCTAACAGTCGTTTTACAGGAAGTCTAGCAATCGTTTTGCAGGGGTTCTAGCAATCGTTTTGCAGATTTTATGCGGGTTATTGCTATCCATATTTTCAAGCAAGGCGCTAGTAGTTGCCCACCAGCGCTCTTTGAAAAGCGGGGTTTATACCCCCAAAACTGAACCTAGAAGCTGTAACTAGATATGAGATAATGAGCGGGTGCTGCGAACCTATACCGACCAGGCGATAGTCCTGAGAACCACCAAGCTAGGGGAAGCAGACATGATCTTGACGCTGCTGACCTTAGAGCACGGTCAGGTGCGGGCGGTAGCCAAGGGACTGCGCCGCACCTCCTCAAAATTCGGGGCGCGCCTAACCCCCTTCAACCGGGTAAAACTACAACTGCACTCCGGGCGCAACCTGGACACGGTTACTCAGGCCACCTCGCTCAGCCTGAATGCCCCGGCAATCGCCTCCGACTATGAACGGTACCTCTCGGGGCAAGTAATGCTAGAAACCGCCGAGAAGCTTTCCGAGGGCGAGGCTTCGCGCAGCCAATACCGCCTGCTCGCCGGGGCAATACCCGCTTTAGCAAACCGGGCGCACCGCCCCGGAATGGTGCTGGCCTCCTACCTATTGCGCACCCTAACCATTGCCGGATGGGCACCGGCTTTAGACCAGTGCGCCCTCTGCGGTACCGCGGGTTCCTTTAAAGTATTTTCCGCATCTGCCGGTGGAGTAGTTTGCGAAAACTGTCAGCTAAGCGGAGGTACCCGCATCTCTAAGCCAGTAACCGACCTGCTAACCGTGCTGCTGGCGGGACAGTGGACACAGGTCTACCAGGCAGATGCCCTAACCCAGGGAATTGCAGAAGAAGTGGTCACCGCCTATACCGAATGGGTGTTAGAGCGAAAACTAAAATCCCTGTCCGTGATGGCACGCAAGGCATAATAAGAACATGAGCGATCAAGACTTCGTAGCCACCATTCCCCCCGGGCAGGGTTCATCAATGCCCCCGTTATCTCTAGTGCCGACCCATGTGGCACTAATCATGGACGGCAACGGACGCTGGGCTAACCAGCAGGGATTACCGCGCACCGCTGGGCACCAGGCCGGAGAACTATCACTCATGGACACCCTGGCGGGGGCAGTAGAGGCCGGGGTAAAAATGGTGAGCGTATATGCTTTTTCCACCGAAAACTGGAAACGTTCTCCCGCAGAAGTACGTTTCCTAATGGGGTATTCGCGGGATGTGATCCGCCGGCGTTCCCACGAACTAAACGACTGGAACGTGCGTATAGTTTGGTCGGGGCGGCGCGGACGGCTGTGGAAATCGGTTATCAAGGAGCTAGAAGCGGCCGCCGATTTGACCAGGAAAAACACCGGCATGGTGTTTAACATGTGTATTAACTATGGAGGGCGCGCGGAACTGGTTGATGCGGCTCGCGCGGTTGCCCGCCGGGTGGCGTCCGGGGAAATCAGTGAAAATCATATCCGCGAGGACACTTTGACCCGGGAAATGTATTTAGGGGGAATGCCGGATGTGGATTTGCTGATTCGCACTTCCGGGGAACAACGCCTTTCTAACTTTTTACTGTGGCAATGCGCCTATGCGGAGCTTAGTTTCGTTCCCGAGATGTGGCCCGATTTTAAACGTGAACAACTCTGGCGGGAACTAGCAGCATTCGGAGGGCGAGATCGGCGTTTTGGGGGCGCGAAAGATCAGCTTCGGAGCTCCTAAATATCTTGGCCACAGCCTTTTTGCGGCCGCCCGAATCGCGCCCTCGTAAAAATAAAGTTACTCAACCCCGGTATTACTAATTCCAGAGGGGATGGGCGAAGAGACCGCTGCCTAGTTTCGGTTCAAACCAAGTGGATTTAGGGGGCATTATTTTCCCCGCGTCAGCCACCTCCATTACTTGGTTAATCTGGGTAGGGTACATGTAAAAGGCACAGGCAGCACCCTTATCTACCGCTGCTTTAAGTTCACTGTCCCCGCGAATCCCGCCTACGAACTCGATGCGTTCACTGG